>CBCSVZ010000009.1:0-12790 GCA_965143695.1 uncultured Oscillospiraceae bacterium | reverse complement strand
CCATACAGCAAAACAGGTCGTACAGGCCTTTCAAATGGCCAGAGCGGTAGGCTTTCGGAATAT
Source organism: uncultured Oscillospiraceae bacterium (assembly GCA_965143695.1). GTDB lineage: Bacteria > Bacillota > Clostridia > UBA1212 > SIG427 > CABQMV01. The sequence goes on along the minus strand of CBCSVZ010000009.1, from coordinate 12,727 downwards.
CAATATGGATGTGATTGCAGGACTGCCTTTTGAAACAACGGAGATGTTCCGATATACCATGGAGCAGATCGCGGAGCTGGATCCGGAAGGTATGACCGTACACACTCTGAGTATTAAGCGGGCAGCGGAGCTGAAGACTGATTCGGAAAACCGTGCGGCCCTTTCAAGGGATGCCGCAGGCGAGATGGTGAACATGGGACGGGCATATGCCGCGAAAATGTCTATGCGGCCTTTTTACATGTACAGGCAGAAGCATATGCTGGGAAATCATGAGAATGTTTCTTACTGCAAGCCCGGTTTTGAAAGTCCGTATAATATCCATATCATGGAGGAGGACAGAACGATTATCGGTATCGGCGCAGGTGCCGTTACCAAGGCAGTCTTCCCGGAGGGGCGTATTGAGAGGGCTTTTAATGTCAAGAGCGTTGAATACTATCTGGAAAGACTTCCGGAGATGATAGAACGCAAGGAAAAGCTGTTGAACGGCCTTTTCCGTGAAGGGGATTGTATCTGAATTTTTGTTTTCCTTGTTAATAGATACAAAGTTGTATCTATTTGCAGCATATCAGGAGCAACAGATACAAATACTGCCGGAATACATTTGAAATTGTATCTGTTTTTCTGCCTTTAGAGGATATAGATACAATTTTGTATCCATATCGGAAAAAAACATTGTTTGGATACAACCCGATTGATTTACGCGCTGTAATCAAGAAGGGGACACCTCAAAATCTTTGAGATGTCCCCTTTTATGTCAGCCCTGAATTTCGCTGTCGGGAACGGCAGGCTCTGAGGGAGTCGGCTCAGGCGTGGGTGCTTCTGTGGGAGCAGGCTCTGTGGGCGTCGGCGTGGGCGCTTCTGTGGGAGCAGGCTCTGTGGGCGTCGGTCCTTCTGTGGGCTCAGGCGCAACCGTCGGGGAGTGCGAAGGCTCTTCGGAAGGTCTTTCTGTGGGCACCGGTGTCGGTGTTGCCTCTGCCGGTTCTTCTGTGGGCTCATTGCTCTCTGATCCGCTGTGTCCTCCGCCGCCTGGGGTTGCGTCCGGATCCAGCATTCCCTCGCCGCCGGGCCCCGCAGTTTTAATAGGACCGCTGATATCCGGTGTCGAATTATTGCCGGCAGTAGCTGAAGCGGCAGGCCGCTTCGTAGGCTCCAGTTCATTGTCTCTGTTTCTTAAAAACAGGTTGTAGCCGAACACTGAGAGCACAGCCACGGAAAGGATACACACTGCGAAGATGATCAGTGCAGGCCAGAACTCGTTTGTATTCTTTTTACCGCCCCGCCTGAAGGGAGAGAGGAGCTTTCCGATAAAGCTGTCGACGTCCTCCGCGGGTTCCTCATAATTTTCGTTATATTCCTCGAACTGCTGCTTGGAATCTGTTGAAGGTGCAGCACTTTCGTCGTGCGCAAAGAGCGTAGCTGGATTGTCTTCCACGGCTTCTGCTGCCATACCCGCAGCTGCCGCACCTGCTGAAACAGCTGCAGGAACGGCTTTATTGGTATCACAGGCGGTAACTACAATAACAGTAGCATCATCCTTAATGCCGTTATCCATGGCATAGGCCATCATTTCATCCACTGTATCTGACGGCGACAGTTTTTTGGCCAATATCTTCTCCATTTGCTCCGGAGGAACGGCATCGTAGAATCCTCTTGTACAGAGGATATAGGTATCGCCGTGCTTGCTGAGCCTTGTTTCCATGAAAGGGTCTATAGACATTCCGGCAGGCATTTCTCCGAAATACTGGGTAAGCTTTTCGCGTTTTACATGGGTAAGGGCTCTTTCAGGAGTGAGCAGACCCAACTGGACCATACGCTGAGCCTGTGTGTGGTCCTCGGTTATCTGGGTGAGAGTGCCGTCTGTATAGCTGTATACACGGCTGTCTCCCACAGAACAGATGAGGGTGCTTTCTCTCTCTACACAGAGTAAGGCCAATGTACTGAAGATGCGTTTGCCCATTAATTCCTGAATCTGTTTATTCACCTGTTCGTTGGTAAAATCAATATATTCAGATATGGTTTTCGGAACGTCGGAGCTGGGGTTCTCTACCAGCTTTTTGTGATATTTAATCAGATTCTTTACTAAGATCAGAGACGCCTCTTCTTCCTGAGAATCGCCGTTGCTTCCGTCACAGACAGCATATATCTGCAAACCTTTTTGATTTTTTTTATGGGATAACAGAACCTGGGATTCTGCCAGATCTTCTGTTAGATAGCGTGTGTTAAAATAAAAATTGTCACCGTTGTGCGTGCTTTTTCCCCCGGGAGTGGAGGCAACGGCTGCTTTGTAAGATATCATTGATCGTCAACCCCTTAAGACATTCATAATCTATACTATTATAACAGTGATTTGAGAAAAGGGCAATACGGTGATTCCGTACCGGTCGTTCACAAAAAGAAATAAAAAATATTCAATTCGTATTATAATTTTATTGACAGGGGAAAATTCTGGGTGTATTCTTATAACAAGTTATGAACTGACACATTTTATTTTAATTGACGTAGACTGTAAAATATTATATATGGAGGAGATTGTTATGAGAAAAAAGTTTTTGAAGGGCATTGTGCCCGTATTGTTGGCTGTGATGCTGTGTGTGTGTCAGCTTTTGCCGTTGGGAGCCGTGGATTTCACTGAACTCTCCGAGGAAGATATTATGGCACGTTTTTTTGCTTCGCAGACGGTATCCATTTATGCCATTCTTCCGGAATTGTTTGGCAGTTCCGGTGCGGATGCAGCTTCCTACAATTTTGAGGGAGCAGTTACAGCGGGTAACGCAGACAGAATGATATGGTTTTCCCTTTGCAACAGTGATGAAGCTGCATTGGAAAAATATATTGATAAAGAGGACAATGCTGTGATACCCGCAGCGGTCATAAAGGATATGGTCTCCGCTTGCTTTGCGATCAGTGATCCTGATATCACGCTGTCGAGTCTGTATGATCCGCAGCAAAAAGCTATTGTTCTCTCTTCAGATGATTTGATGACGAAATTGCTGGAGGAACAGCTTTTTTACGGGTTCTTTGATCTGGAGCAGGATGGTTTTACATATACCCTACAGGACGGTAAATACAGTGTCGGCTGTGATTTTGTTAATCTGGACCGAAGCAATTCCCTGCGGGTGACCATAGACTTTACTGTTGAAGAGGTTTCTACTGATGATCCGGAGGGTGTTGACGGTATGCGCATAAAGATATTTTCCTTCAAAGTGATCAAGGAACATGAAATGCTTGCTTTGAAAAAGACGGCGAAGCTGCATATCGTACTTATGCGGCGGTGAGGAGAGAACTCCCATATCGGAGTTTCAAGCCCAGTTCCAACAGGGCGCAGTTGTTTGCCTGAACGCCATGGGAGAAATTAAGACCGACGGTTTTGTAGGGACAGGAGATTGCTTTGCACTGTTTTCCGATACAAACAGTATTACGGATATTCTGATGGCTATTATTAAAGGTGATATTAACGGAGACGGAAAAGTAACCTCTACGGACTATCTGCAATTGAAGAACTATTTTAAGGGCGATATGTATCTTGGTCTTGAATGTTTTGAGGCTGCGGATGTGGACAACAGCGGAAGTCTTAACAGTACAGACTATTTGAAAATCAAGAAGTATATGAACGGAACGGTTGATTTATACTAGACTTAGAATGCGGGTCTGGAAAAACAAAGGCGGTCGGTAATTTCTTACCGGCCGCCTGATTTTTTATTCTTCTATTCTTCGCTCTCCCGATCAATTGCGCGTGTAAAGCTGATTTCCTTTACAGACTCCCGGGGCTTTACCGCAGTATCTCGGGTTTCTTCCGCCAAGGTTTCTGCTTCAGGGATATTTGTGTTTTCGGCTTTAGCTGTTGTTTCCGGAAACTTCTTTGGCTCCGTAACAGGGGGCAGTTTGAAGTATGCACTGGCCTCACTGTCGAACTCACCCTTTGCAGCGCTTTCGGCGGTTGTGGGCGGTGCTGCTGTAACCGACTTCTTTTTCTTTGCGGCCGGCTTCTTATTACCGTTCTTCTTTTTGGTTTTTTTTCTGCCAAACATAGCAAGCGACATATTCGGTTCTTTCTTAAACAGTACACATATTATAAAGAAAAACAGTGCATATAGAGCTGTAATAATTGCGGCAGCATAGAAAATTTTTGCGATAAACTGTACCAATCAGGACCATGTAGGAACTTCTGAAGACTCCGGCGTGGGTGACGGAGAAGGAATGGGAGTAGGGCTGGGTGTCGGTTCGGGCTCATTCTCCGCGTTGGGATCCGGAGTATTTTCCGGGGGCTCCGTTGCGGGATAAATCAGTTCCGGTATTGCGATTTCGGGAAGTACAGGCCTTTCCGGCGTAGGAGAGGCGTTGGGGTCAACCGTAGGCGAAACTGCCAGTGTGGGGGAAGGATCAGGTGACGGAGTCAGTGTAGGCGTGGGTTCTTCCGTAGGCGGTACCGTAGGGGTTGCTGTGGGTCTGGGCGTGGGAGTGGGTGACGCTGTCGGCTTCGGCGTTGGCGTCCTGGTCGGAGATGGCGTTCTGGTGGGCCGGGGCGTTCTGGTGGGCCAGGGTGTCCTGGTGGGTCTTGGAGTAGGCGCCGGTGTATTTGTATCCTCGGTATCAGGAGTCGTCTCCGCAGCGTAAAATATACTTCCGCCGCATAAATGCTCAAATGCGGAGCCAGTATATACAAAAACAAAACTTAGTATAACCAAAAGAATGAGTTTCTTCTTCATGCCAATCTCCCAATAGATTTTCCTTTGCCAGTCAAGTATAACCTTTTTTCAGGGGAAAAGCAATGATCTATCCCTACTTGGACAGTGTCAAGTTGTTGAGAAATTTTTTCCTGATTAACATGCTCCGTAAACAGTATGTGGCTCGTCTGACCTTTAAGACAGCTTTCGGGTATTCTTGCCTTGATATTTGATTTCGGACACTTTCCGAAGTTGCTGATTCTTTCCTGCTTCTCTGTTCTTTTTCTTACAACTCCTCAATTATTTTACCCATTTAACACAACCTGAAAAAATTTATTTTTACCTATTGACAAGCCCCTGTAGGAGTGGTATTATAATCGAGCTGTTTGAAACAGCGGCCCACTTAAATGTGTGCACCTTTAGCTCAGCTGGTAGAGCAACTGACTCTTAATCAGTGGGCCCAGGGTTCGAGTCCCTGAAGGTGCACCACAAATTGTCCGAAAACCTTGAAACAATTGAGATTTTCGGACAATTTTTTATGTTCAAATCAAGAAAAATGAAGAGTTTTGTCTTCTCCTGAATTAAAAAAGAATCATAGAGGATCACAGTGCCTCTATGATTTTCCGAACTCCTGCCATATAGATTGCTCTTGTGATGTTGTAGGCAAGAAAACTAAGTCCCATTTTTGCTGTTACTTTTTCTTTTCCAGTGCTTCACTGTTGTAGCAATTCTCTTTACTGTTAACGTCCCTGATCTTCGTGTTAAAAAATCGCACGGCCGGGTTAAATATGCAAATGGGAGATATTAAAAAAAGGATCGTGCCTACAGAATGCTGCTTTTCATTCTTCTGCTTTCTTTAATAAGACATTCGTAATTGCAGAGCGGTAAATCAAAAGAATATCCTGTAAAATAGCCTCGCTGTCCAGATCAATTTTATTTTTAACCCAATCGACCAGGATCCCTGCGGTTGCTTCTGTCAGAAAGCGTGCGAAAAATTCCTTGAAGGAGTTATCCACAGAAAGCTTTAACATCTGTTCCGCGTTTTCAATCACGCTACAGGTAATATCGAACAAATCCGTGTAAAAGAAATGCTTGATCGCTTCGTGCCCCATGGAATCATAGGCACAGTTAATAATGTGCTTATTTTCCCGTACGTAGGTCATAACGAAACGGATTGCCTCTTCCGTATTGACAATCAAATCAAAATTTTTCACGACCTCAATTGCTTCCTGTTCAAACATCCATTTCAGGAGATCATAGATATCTTGAAAGTGGTAATAAAATGTTTTCCGGTTGACATTACACTCGGAAATCAACTCACTTACCGTAATCTTTGAAAGAGGCTTTTTCTCCATTTCCTTTTTCAAAGCGGCGGCAAACATTTTTTTTGTTTTTAAAGATAATTCTTTATTCGTCATACGCAATTTCCTTAAAAAGTTTTCCGTTCATTATACACCTGACCGGAACATAAAGCAAAATATGCAAACATACCGGTCAATGAAGGGGCAAATGTCCCATATTGGTTGTCAGAGGGTTGATTGACCGTTTTAAAGAAGGACAATTTGCTGTACGGTTATACGGAAAACCATAAAGGGAGGCTTTAATATGATGCTTTGTACAGCGTACAGTGTAAGTATGCGAACACCTATCGGTGTCCGGAGGGGACATATGACCGTGTATCAGCGTCCCGGAAAAATCAGCGGGCACCTTGATATTTTAAACCATGAAGAGCCGTTTACGGGAACTGTTGATGAAGAGGGGAACTGTGAAATTACCGGAAAGATCGTTACCCTCATCCGGACGATCTGTTATACGGCAACCGGGAGGATCACACCTGACAGTCTTACGCTGTCTATTTCCGATGAACGCCATGTTCTGGAAATTACCGGAATTCCGTGCCGATCATAAAAGGAGCTTGAGTGTATGCGAAAATTCTATACAGGGGTCGTGAGAAACCCCAAAAAGATACTTGTGTTTTTTATTGTACTGGCTATAGCCGGTGCAATTCTTCAAAATCTGGTTGCGGTCAATTACGATATGAAAGACTATCTGCCGGAGGACAGCAGCTCTACCGTATCGCTTGACCTGATGAATCGGGAATTCGCCGGCGGGATTCCCAACGCCCGTGTCATGGTGCGGAATGTGACCGTACCGGAAGCGTTAGCGTATAAGGAAAAGCTGGAGAATTGTCAGGGGGTAACGGAGGTACTCTGGCTGGACGATGCGGTCAGCATTTATCAGCCCTTGGAGCTGCAGGATCAGGAAACTGTTGAGACTTATTATAAAGATAAGAATGCCCTGTTTACCGTTACTGTAGATGCCGACGATAAGGTAGCCACTGTGGATCGGATACGGGATATTATCGGCGATGACAATGCCATGAGCGGGGATGCTGTCTCTACGGCTATCGCTACCACCGGAACGGTCAGTGAAATTTTTAAGATTTCTGTGTTTGCCGTTATTGCGGTCCTGCTGATCCTATTACTTACCACCACCTCCTGGCTGGAGCCTTTTGTTGTTTTGGCGGGGCTGGGTGTAGCGATCCTGATTAACAGCGGCTCTAATTTGATATTTGGAGAGATTTCTTTTGTGACCAATGCTGCCGGAGCCATTTTACAACTGGCAGTGTCCCTTGACTACTCGGTGTTTTTGCTCCACCGGTATGAAGAGTGTCTGCGGTCCAACCCGGATCGCAAAGGAGCCATGGTAGATGCTCTCTGTAGATCGACCTCCTCTATTCTGTCCAGCGGCCTGACAACTGTCATCGGATTTCTGGCCCTGATTTTTATGCGGTTCGGAATCGGTCCCGATCTCGGCCTTGCGTTGGCAAAGGGCGTTGGCATCAGTTTGATCACCGTTTTTGTTTTTATGCCGGCCCTGATTCTGTCCGTCTATCCTCTGATACAGAAAACACACCATAAGAAGCTGATGCCGGAATTTCGCAGATTCGGCAAAGCTGTCAGCCGTATTATGATTCCCATGGTCTGTGTGTTTGTTATCGTGGCGATTCCTTCCTATATGGCCTCTAACTCCAACTCTTATTATTACGGTTCCTCCAAGATATACGGGGAAGAAACACAGCTGGGAAAGGATATGGCGGCGGTAGAGGAGGTCTTCGGCAAAAGCGATACCTATGTGGTCCTGGTTCCCAATGGAAACCCGGAGGCGGAGCAAAAGCTTTCTGATGCCCTGCATGATATCCCGGAAATTACAGGCATTATTTCCTATGCAGATACTGTGGGTGCCGAGATTCCAAAGGAATATCTTAATGAAGATACCCTTTCCCGGCTTGTATCAGAGCATTACAGCCGTATGGTACTGTCTGTTGCCGCTGATTATGAGGGAGAGGACACCTTTGATTTGGTTGAGAAGATCCGTGATACGGTGAATACTTATTATCCCGGTACTTATTATCTTGCAGGAGAAGGGGTGAGCACCTATGATCTGATGGATACGATTACCGCGGATACGCTGAAGGTAAATCTCATTGCGATCGGTGCGGTTTTTGTGGTATTGCTGCTGACAATGAAGTCCCTTTCGCTGCCGTTTATCCTGGTATTTGCCATTGAGGCTGCAATCTGGATCAATATGGGCGTTCCGTATTTTACCGGCTCCACCGTTCAATATATTGCTTATCTGATTATATCCTCCATTCAATTGGGGGCAACGGTGGATTACGCCATTTTGTTTACAGACCGTTATATGGAATTCAGACAGACGATGCCCAAGGGGAGAGCCGTTGCGGAAACGGTTTCTGCTGTAACGACCTCTATTCTGACCTCCGGAACGGTCCTGTCTCTGGTAGGCTTTCTGCTCAGCTATCTTTCCTCACACGGAATCCTGTCTCAGTTGGGATTGTTTCTCGGCAGAGGAACCCTGCTGTCTATGACCGGCGTGTTCTTTGTACTGCCGGGTCTGCTCTGTATTTTTGACGGAATCATTGGGCATTCAACCCGCAATGTCCGTTTTTATAACCCGCGAAAGGAGAAATAAATTTATGAAAATTATTAAAAGAATTTTACCGGTTATTTTGGCAGCGGCGATACTGCTCAGCACCTCTCTGTCTGCTATCGCCCAGGGAGAGCCTACGGAAAAAGAAGAAGTTATCTACATTAATCTTAATGCAGACGGTTCTGTAAAGGATATCTATGCCGTCAATATTTTCGGAAAGGGAGAGGTTACGGATTACGGCGAGTATACTGCCGTGGAAATGCTCAATACCACCGATAAAATCGCTCAGAACGGAGACCTGATTACGTTCTCCGCTTCCCGGGACAGAGTGTATTACAAAGGTAAAATGAAAAATACGGTTATTCCGTGGGATATTTCGATTCAATATTTTATTGACGGAACCGAATATTCTGCCAAAGAGGTTGCGGGAAAGAGCGGAAAGCTTGAAATCCGCTTTCAGGTGACTGAAAATGAAAGCGCACAGGGCAATTTTTTTGATGACTATGCGCTGCAGGCCGCTTTTACCCTTGATACCGAAAAATGCACCAATATTACCGCAGACAACGCTACGCTTGCCAATGTGGGAAGCAGCAAACAGATTTCCTATACAATGTTGCCCGGAGAGGGGATTGATACCGCTATCACTGCAGATGTTACCGATTTTGAAATGGCTGCCGTTTCCATTAACGGTATCCCGCTTTCTATGAATATTGAAGTGGACGATCAGGAGCTCATGGATCAGGTTACGGAGCTGTTGGATGCCATTGCGGAACTGGATGACGGAGCCGGAGAGCTGAAAGACGGCGTTGCACAGCTGCAGGATGGAGCAGAGGAGGATCTCCAGGCCGGTGTCAAAGAGCTGACCGGCGGCGTAAATCGCCTGCATGACGGAGCCGGAGAACTGAAAGACGGAAGCGCTGCGCTTAAGGAGGGCACAGGACAACTGCAAAGCGGAGCTGCGCAGTTGGATGACGGTATACAATCCCTGAATAACGGTGTAAATATGGTGCAGCAGGGACTCACCGCGCTTAACAGCAAATCCTCCGATCTGACCGCAGGCTCTTCGGAAATGCAGAAGGCCCTTCTTACGATCCAACAGGAGCTCAATGCTGTATCTGCTTCTACAGAGCAGCTGGATCAACTTGTCACCGGGTCTTCTGTAATCAAAACCGGTATTGCAGAACTGTCCCAAGGGATTGCTGCCCTGCAGAGCAATGTGAGCTTTGCCGCATATAAAGCTGCCATGCAGGAACAAGGTCTGGATATAGATCAACTGCAAGCCGCCAACGGACAGACCATCCGTTCGCTTGAAAATCAGATTGATACATTAAACCAAAATATTGCCGCATTGGAAAGTATGGGCGGCGATGCCCAACAGATTGCGCAGCTGAAAGCTTCCGCGGAGCAGCTGGAGGGAATTGTTACACTTCTTCGGGGAAACAGTGCCGCCATTGCCGGCACAGAGGTCTATTTGACTCAGATTAACAGCGGCATCGGAAAGCTTGCGGCAGGAGTCACCGAGTTGAAAGATCATTATGACGATTTGGATGCCGGCATCAATGCCCTTGCCGTGGAGATAAAGGGTCTGTTTGTCCATATGTCCGCTTTGCGATCCGGAATTGATACGCTGATAACAGAGTACGGAAAACTGGATTCGGGAATTCAAGAATATACCGACGGAGTGGCAAGTGTTGTCGCCGGGTATTCCCAGCTTTCTGACGGTGCCCGGGAGCTTCTTGCCGGAAGTAAGGAACTGAAGACCGGTACGGATACCCTGTACACCAGAACCGGAGATTTGCTCAACGGTATTGTGGAATTCTACAGTGCTACCGGACCCCTGAAGGACGGTACCGGAAAGCTGGATGAGGGCGTTGCTCGGCTGCTGGCCGGCATCGCCGGGCTGTATGACGGAACCGGGGAACTGAAAGACGGTACTGCGGAAATGCGCAAAGAAACCGACGGCATGGATACAGAGATCTCCGATAAGATTGACGAAATGCTGGAACGTATTACCGGAAACGGAGCAGAAGTCACTTCCTTTGTTTCGGAAAAAAATACCCACGTTGATTCCGTTCAGTTTGTTATTCAGACGGAAGCTATAGAGATCGCGGAAAGTGCTCCGGAAGAGGTTGAAGTGAAAGAAGATCTGACCTTCTGGCAGAAGCTCCTTCGTCTGTTTGGATTATATTAAAGCCCTACTCGATCTATGATAAGAGGACCGGAAAGGGCTGGTATACCGCAGAAGCAGCAGATCAGAATAAAGTCAATTCCGTCAAACAGAAATTCTGTTCACAGTACTGATATCTTATTGCCGTATCCGGTGAATCCGGGTGCGGCAGTATATTGCATCCTGCCGGGGGCGAACTCCCCTTGGTGGGAAAAATGCACATGTCCCGCAAATATGGCGGCAACAGAGCTGTGGGGAGCGCTTATCATATGGCAGAAGTTCCGGGTGTCCTCGGTGTCTTCCGGCTTTCCTATCATAAATTCCGGACCCCATCCGGACATGACTTCAGGGGCAATGGCTTCTGTCATAACCGGAATATGTAACAGCAATAAAATCGGCAAATTCCGGCGCATTTGCTCTTCCATGGCCTTTAACTGTTCGTGGCTGATTTTACCGTTTGAGTCATCCACGGAAACAATGAGCAGATCCTCCAGATCATAAACCTGAAAGCCGGGAGTGTTCCCCATGAGATTTTTATATCTGGGGTAAAATGTCTTGCCGTCTATATCGCCCTCATGATTTCCGTAGGCGAATACTGTCTTTACTTTTACACTGCCGCAAAGCTCCTCGATCTTTTTGATATTGCAATCGCTTGCATAGTCTAAAGCATCTCCTGTCAAAAATACAGAATCAGCAGCGATTTGCTCTGCATAATCCAGCAGGGCCTGCATACTGGTCTCCGGAAGAATTCCGGAGGCGGGGGTCCAGAAATGCGTCCTCTGCTGCGCCATCGCAGCCTCTTCCGGAGTGCAGTCCGGGGAGGCCGCGGCAATATGGGTGTCTGAAATATGCAGAAAGGTATAGCACCTTCTTAAGCCGGGAATCTTCAGATCGATATTATTGATTTTTAGTGTAATATTATTCTCCATGACGGAGATTGTAACATATTATTTTTTCAATGGCAATCAAATTCCAATTGCGGAAAAATTTATGTAAATTGTTATACTTATTTTGAGATTTTGGGGGGCTGTTTTCAGCAAAAAAAGGAAGAAAAAGGCAACTCTGTCCCCACATAACAGTTACTCTGTCCCCATGGATATGACTGCGCCGTAAGGGAAAAGTATGCCCAAATAGGCGTAAAATGGGCATTTTACCGTAACAACAGCAGTAAAAACTTTGCACACTTTGCGGAAATTTTACAAAAAAGCAACAGAAAAAATATGACGATTTACTGCTTTGTTAATAAAACGTGTGCTTTGTATGTATTAAAAGAAAATTAAGAAAATCGAAATATAAAAAATGGCCCGTATGATATAATGTGTTCAATAAAACTATTTTTGAAAGGGCGATAGTTAATTATGAAGAAAAAATTAATAAGACGCATAATTTCAGGTGCTTTGGTATTTGTGTTGCTTGGATGCACAGGATGTGCGCAAACACAGGTGTATAAGCAGGCAGAGCAAAAAGAGTCTAAAAAGCCGGACGCGCTTGAGACACAGCCGGAGGTTCAGGACCCCGGCGAGGCGGTTCAGTATACCGTTTCCGGTTGCTTCTCCTCTGACATGGTGTTGCAGCGGGATCAGATCATAAAGGTCTGGGGCTGGAGTGAAAATAAGGGCGCTGTTATATACGGCGAGCTCATGGGTGAGAAACGCTACGGCATTGTGGATGATAACGGAGAATGGCTCATTGAGTTCTCTCCCAAGGAATATACAACCGAGGGACAGACCCTTACGATCTACCCGAAAAACGGTGAGACAACAGAGTTTAAAGACGTGCTCATCGGTGATGTATGGTTTGTTTCCGGTCAGTCCAATGCGGAGTTCTATTTTGAATCAACGACGGTGATCTTCCCCAAGCTGAAGAATGAAATTAATGAAGCGGATAATATCCGGCTCTTCAGAGAGGATAAGGCCGATGCGTTGGATGAAAACGGCAATTTGGC
>CBCSVZ010000008.1:0-13262 GCA_965143695.1 uncultured Oscillospiraceae bacterium | reverse complement strand
CGAATGGCGCAGGGGTAAGCCCCCAGTCTCATGGTGCCGCCCTTGGGAATAATTCCTCTCTGGTCAGGCATCAAGGCGATGACCGGATGGGGACTGTCCGGATCAAATTCAGTAGAATGGGCGTCTTTGTACCCGATGACATTTCTGAAATACTCAATGACAGCCGTCTGCATTCCGAGACAGATTCCCAAATAAGGGATGTTATTCTCCCGGGCATATTTGGCGGCCAGTATTTTACCCTCAATACCGCGGTTGCCGAAACCGCCGGGAACCAGAATCCCGTCACAGTCAGAAAGCGTGCTCTCCAGCGTTTCCTCGGTCAGTGTTTCCGAATCGATCCACTTTATTTTAACCGAGGTGCTGTTCTCATAACCGCCGTGGCGAAGGGCCTCGGCCACAGACAAATAGGCGTCGTGGAGCTGCACATACTTTCCCACCAGGGCAATACGCACCTTTTTGGTGCGGGAGGCGATTCTGTCCATCATGGCCAGCCAGTCGCTCATATCGGGCTTGGCCGTCTCTAAAGCCAACTCCCGGCATACCACATCGGAAAATTTATTTTCCTCCAGCATCAGAGGCGCCTGATAGAGCACAGGCAGGGTAATGTTTTCAATAACACAGTCCGGCTTCACATTACAGAACAGAGAGATTTTATCCTTGATTCCCTGTTCCAGCGGTTCGTCACAGCGGAGCACAATAATGTTCGGCGCTACACCCATGGATTGCAGTTCTTTCACCGAGTGCTGTGTGGGCTTGGACTTGTGTTCGTTAGAGCCCTTGATAAAGGGAACCAGAGTCACATGAATAAACAGGTAGTTTGTAGGACCTACCTCCAGAGCTACCTGCCGGATGGCCTCCAGAAAAGGCTGGCTTTCAATATCACCTGTAGTGCCGCCGATTTCTGTAATAACGATATCTGCGTTTTTCTTCTTTCCCACGGAATATATAAAATTTTTGATCTCGTTGGTTACATGGGGAATGACCTGAATAGTGCTTCCCAGATATTCGCCGTTTCTTTCTTTATTGATAACGGTAGAATATACTTTTCCGGTTGTCAGGTTGGAGAATTTGTTTAAATCCTCATCAATAAATCGCTCATAGTGGCCCAGATCCAGATCGGTTTCGGCTCCGTCCTCCGTAACATACACCTCGCCGTGCTGATAGGGACTCATGGTGCCCGGATCCACATTGATGTACGGGTCCAGCTTCTGGGCAGCTACCTTAAGGCCTCTGGCCTTCAGCAGTCTTCCCAAAGATGCGGCTGTTATTCCTTTTCCAAGTCCGGATACAACACCTCCGGTAACGAAAATATACTTTGTCATTTTATGTGATTCTCCTTAATTTGCTCTAAACATCAATTATTATACACTTACGGTTCGTAGGTTTTCAATATACTTTCGGCAATTTCCCGCTTTGTCTGTCTCAAATCCATTGCCTGTTTCTCAATGTATCTGTGAGCCTGGGGCTCCGTCATCTGTAAGTACTCTATCAGACAGCACTTGGCCCTGTTGATGATCTGCACCTCGTTCATTTTGGTCTGAAGCTTGGCGTTCTCCCTGCGTATAGCAGACATTCTGTTGTTCAGGGCCGTCATCAGCCTGAGAGCCTGGTAAAATAGCTGGGAGGAGGCGGGCTTGGACAGGGTTGCTACGCCGTATTTTTCCACCCGGTCGGTTATTTCATAATAATAGTCCCCGGGCACAAACATAATCACACCTCTTGCAGAGGACTCTGCCACCTTGATTGCCAGCTCATGACCGAACTCATCAGGCAGAGGGGCGTTTATAATCACAAGATCATAGTCCTGAGAAATCAGCATTCTTCGGGCTTCATTACCGCTTTTGGCTGAATCCACGGGACTGTATAAAGCGCCGTCCAGCTGTTTTGTTATAAATTCTAAGGCCTTGTCGGTGCCGGAAACGACCAGAACGCTTTCCGGTTCTTTCAAACGGAGCATAGGCTGTGTTCTCCTCTCTCGGTAAAATAGCTGTGCTTCAATTATTTATATAAGAGAAGAGTTTCTGGAAACATATGCTTCTATAACTTCGGCGGGCAGTACTCTTTTTACAAAGGAGCTGCCGCGGCAAAGCTCTGCTGCTTCCTTCAGGGAAACAGGCAGTCTCTGTAATTTCTCCGTAACGGAGGCATCGGCCTTGCTTAAATCCAGATCCACGGGCTCCGGAAGCTGCAGCTTTCTCTCAATACCGTCCAGCCCCGCATAGATCAGCAGGGCAAAGGCCAGATACGGATTGATCATGGGATCCGGGGAGCGAAGCTCAAATCTGGCAGCTTCTCCGGTGTACTTGGGAATACGCACCAGCTGCCCGATGTTACGGGAGGACCAGCTTACATAGGTGGGCGCGTACATTTCTCCCAGCCGTTTATAGGAGGAGGGGAGCGGATTCAGGAAGGCTGAAATCTCACGGATGTGATCCATGATACCTGCAATAAAGCTGTTGGATTCCTCAGAGCCCGACATGTTTACACCGTCTCTGGTCAGCGACATGTTAATGTGCAGTCCGTTTCCGCCGCAGCCCTCGATGGGTTTCGGATCGAAGGACGCATAGAGTCCGTTTCCTGCGGCTACTGTGGATACGGTAGCTTTAAAGGTCATATAGTTGTCTGCCGCCGACAGGGCATCGGAATATTTAAAGTCAATTTCATTCTGACCGGGTCCTTTCTCATGATGGGAGGACTCCGGCTGAATGTCAATGGCCTCCAGCATCAGGCAGATTTCTCTGCGGACATTTTCCCCCCGTTCGGCGGGCGCGATGTCCATATAACCGGCCTCGTCCAGAGGGATTCCTGTGGATTTCCCGTTCTCATCAGACTTAAACAGGTAAAATTCACATTCCGTACCGATATTACAGCTGAGGTTTTTGGCGCGACATGCTTCGATGGCTTCTTTCAGAACACTGCGGCTGTCCAGAGAAAAGGGCTGGCCGTCTTCGCCGAGTATTTTACAGAAAAATCTTATGACCCGTCCGTGGGAGGGCCTCCAGGGAAGCACATTCAGCGTTGACGGGTCCGGTATCAGATACAAATCGGATTCCGCCACAGTGTTGAAGCCCTCAATGGGAGAGGGGTCAACGGTGACACCGCCCTGAAAAGCTTTCTCCAGCTGTTCGGGCATAATGGAAATGTTCCGCTGCCGGCCAAACAAGTCGCAAAAGGCAAGGCGAATAAATTTCACATCGTTTTCTTCAATAAACTGTTTAACTTCTGACTGTGTGTAACGCATATCAAAAACCTCACTTTGTAAAATACAGCTTCTATTATACACAAATTAGTTCTGAACATAAAGCTGTTTGTAAGGATTTTTTGAATTCGCCTTCAGAATGTAAAATTTAGAGGCCTTAAGTGTTTTCGGGTCGGCTCCGAATTTTTCACAATAGCTGTCCAGATAGGGAGCGATTTCCTCCAGCTCGTCTGCTGTGGCCACGGAAGCCTCCACCTGTACCGGCAGATCCGGAGGAAGCTCCTCTGTGCGAAGAAATATTTTACCTCCGTGCATTCCTGTGCCGCAGAAATTCCCTACAGGCACATGGCCTTCACTGCCCAGCCCCAGAACGATAATGATGCCGCCGGCCTGGTACTCGCCGAGAAAGCTTCCGCAGCGGCCGCCGATTACAAGGACGGGAAGCTTATCTTTGTAGGCCTTCATGTGGATTCCTGCCCGATATCCGGCGTCTCCCTTTACGTAAATGACACCTCCCCTCATGGCGTATCCTGCGGCGTCGCCGATGTTGCCGTGGATCGTGATCGTGCCTTTGTTCATGGTGTCTCCTGTGGCGTCCTGGGCATTGCCGTACAGGGTAATGTCTGCACCGTCCAGATAGGCGCCCAGTGCGTTGCCGGGAGTTCCCTCTAATACCAGATGTCCCTCTCCCAGACCGCATCCTATATATCTTTCACCCATAATTTGTTGTCGTTCCATTGTGTTTCTCCTTTCTCCGTTTCTTCAGTGCGGCATAGACAGTTTTTTTGCTCTTTCTGCCTTGGTAAAAGCCATCAACTGAGGTTTTTCTTTGATCAGCTCAAAGTCAACAGAATCCAGAGGCGTCCTGTTTCTGATTAAAGAGGTGTAAATTCCTGCGTTCGCAACATCTCCGATCAGAATGAAACCGGTAAGCCGGTTGTCTTCATAGAACAGCTTCTTGTAGTTGCTGTCATCTATTGCCTCGTAGCACTCGCCCTGATAGCTGCCTGCGGTTATAATATGAAGGCCGAAGAAGCCTATGGCGTTCATGGGGAAGGGGTTACTGAAGATTTCGCTGCCTCCGGCCATGTTTACGCCCGCAGTATGGCCTTCCATGTATGCGTTTGGTAAAATGGCAAAGCCCTGTGTGCAGTCTCCGGCGGCATAGACCTCTTTCAAAGTGGTCTTGCAGTGCTCATCAATTACGATCCCTCTGGCGGTTTCTCCGCCGGCCTCCTGTACCAGGGAGATGTTGGGGCGTACTCCTACGGCTAATACAACAATATCGTACTCCACGGTTTCTCCGTTTTTCATTTTACAGGAAGCGGGGCCGAACTCCTCTACGCTGTTGTTCAGCAGAAATTTTACCCCCTTTGCCTCTAAGTAGCGCTGCACTCTTGCAGACCCGTCTGTATCCAGTATGCTGGGTAAAATGCGGTCGGCCAGATCGGTAACGGTTACGGAAGCGACTCTGTCCAGAATTCCCTCTACACATTTTAACCCGATCAGTCCGGCGCCCACCACCAGCACTTTTGTCCCGGGGGTCAGAGCGGCGGCCAAACCGTGGGCATCATCAAGGGTCATAAAGGAGAACTTCTTTGCGATTTTCTCCAAACCGTTAAACGGCGGGACGAAGGGGCGGGAACCTGTGGCAACCAGAAGCTCGTCGTAGGGAACCGTTTTGCCGATATCTGTAGTAACCGTTTTCTTTTCGGGATCCAGGGCGGTTACGGTAACCCCGAGCTTTGTCTCAACCTTATTCTTCTCATAGAAGTCGTCGGGCCGGTATTTCATAAGCTCTTCTGTGGTCTTGCCATAGAGCAGATAAGAAATCAGGGGACGGGAATAGGTGTGATGGGGCTCTGAGGCAATCAGCGTTATGCTCCCGGCGGTATCAACGGAACGGATCCCTTCTACGCAGCCTATGGCGGCTGTGGAATTTCCTATAATCACATATTTCTTCATTGCACTCACCTCTCCTCAAATACGATGGCCTTATTGGGACAGCCCTTTACGCAGGCCGGGGTACCCTCGTGTGTCTTGGTACACAGCTCACATTTCTGCATGACGCCGCTGTCGGAGGGCTTGATTGCGCCGTAGGGGCACACAAGCACACAGGTATGACAGCCCACACATTTATCCTGCTTGATGGTAATCAGTCCGTTCTCCCGGGAGAGGGCGCCGGCAATACAGCTCTTGACACAAAGCGGGTCTTCGCAGTGTCTGCAGGAAACGGCAAAGCTGATGTTGTCATGTTCCTCTATCCGGATACGGGGGTTTATTGTAACATCCTTCAGGGCCTTTACCATGTCATCACAGCCGGAATTGGCAAATGCACAGTAGTATTCGCACAGATGACAGGCAAGGCACCATTTTTCATTTACATATACTCGTTTCATTGTAATTGCTCCTTTTAATACAGGGTTTCGCCATGGGGTCTGACCCCTGTCTGGTTCGTATTATTCACCGGCGTGTTTAATGCCGAGAATTCTCAGCTCGGTCTCATTGAGTCCGACGCCTCTCAGCATAAGACGGTTGCCTCTCAGCGCTTCTATGGAGTTGATGCCCATACCGCCCATCATTTCCTTGATTTCATGGGTCCACGCGGAAACCAGATTTACCAGACGCTTGTAGCCGATGTCCGGATTCAGGCGTTTTACCAGTTCGGGACGCTGGGTGGCAATGCCCCAGTTGCATTTGCCGCTGTGACAGCTTCTGCACAGGTGACAGCCCAGAGCCAGAAGTGCGCTGGTGGCAATATATACGGCATCTGCGCCGAGGGCGATGGCTTTTACCACGTCGGAACTGCACCGGATGGAGCCTCCTACTACAAGAGAGACATTGCCCCGGATTCCTTCGTCACGAAGCCGTTGGTCTACACTGGCCAGAGCCAGCTCAATGGGAATCCCGACATTGTCACGGATGCGGGTAGGTGCCGCGCCCGTTCCGCCCCGGAAACCGTCAATGGCAATGATATCCGCGCCGCTTCTTGCAATACCGGAGGCAATGGCAGCCACATTATGTACAGCGGCTATTTTAACAATAACCGGTTTTTTATACTCGGTGGCGGTCTTCAGCGACAGTACCAGCTGACGCAGATCCTCTATGGAATAGATATCATGATGGGGAGCCGGAGAAATGGCATCGGACCCCTCGGGGATCATTCTGGTTTTGGAAATATCGCCTACGATCTTGGCACCCGGCAGATGTCCGCCGATACCCGGCTTTGCGCCCTGCCCCATTTTGATTTCTACAGCGGCGCCGGCTTCCAGATAATCCTTGTACACGCCGAAACGCCCGGAGGCTACCTGTACAATGGTATTGGCGCCATACTTATAGAAGTCTTCGTGCAGTCCGCCTTCTCCGGTGTTGTAAAATATTCCCAGTTCCTCGGCGGCTCTTGCCAGGCTTTCATGGGCGTTATAGCTGATGGAGCCATAGGACATGGCGGAGAACATAATAGGAGTGGACAGAGAAAGCTGCGGACTGAGATTGGGAATGATTTTGCCGTTCTCATCTCTCTCAATATGGTCGGGCTTCTTGCCCAGATAGGTTTTGGTCTCCATAGGCTCGCGCAGAGGGTCAATGGAGGGGTTGGTTACCTGGGATGCGTTGATCAGCATTTTATCCCAGTAAACAGGGAAGGGCTGAGGATTTCCCATGGAGGAAAGCAGCACGCCGCCGCTTCCTGCCTGACGGTATACCTCTACAATTTTTTCGTCAGTCCAGTTGGCGTTTTCTTTAAAAGACAGATCTGTCTTTACGATTTTCAGGGCGCGGGTAGGACAGATGGACACGCATCTGTGGCAGTCCACGCATTTTGTTTCATCACTTACCATCATTTTCAGGTCGGGATCGTATCTGTGGACCTCGTTGGCACACTGCCTTTCACAGGCCCGGCAGGCAATGCAGCGTGCAGGATTCCGAACGACCTCGTACTGGGGATAGGAATAATCTATCGGCATTTGTGCTCACCTCCGTCTAATGTAAATATTACCGGCTCGCCGCCTGCGGGAGCCCATATTTTGTCCAGCTCAGGCTGTATCACCCGGATTGCGGATTCCTCGCTGGCAATGTATACCATGTCGTCTTTTTCTCCTACGACCATGGAACGGAGTTTGAGCCTGTCGTTCAGGGCCATGATACCTCCGTCAAAGCCCAGTAAAATGGAAAAGGGTCCTGTTATGAGCAGGCTGGAGTAGGCATTTCTTAAATATTTCAGTCTGGCCTGGGTCTCCGGATCTTTTCTTTCGATGGTGCTCCAGAAGGGGGCCGCGATTACGCTGGCCATTTCCTCCAGAGTCAGACCCTGTTTGCGAACCAGATAATCTATAATATAGGTAATAACTTCGGTGTCTGTGAGCAGAGTGCATTTATATCCGAACATTTCAATATAGCGTCTGTTGGCGTCGTACGAGGAAATTTCGCCGTTGTGGACAATGGAGTAGTCCAGCATGGCAAAGGGATGGGCGCCGCCCCACCAGCCCGGTGTGTTGGTAGGATATCTTCCGTGGGCAGTCCAGCAATAGCCCTTATATTCATCCAGACGGTAAAATTCTCCTACATCTTCAGGGTAACCCACAGCCTTGAATACGCCCATGTTTTTACCGCTGGAAAATACATAGGCACCGTCTATTTTGGTGTTTATTTTTATGACGCTTCTGGCTACAAATTCAGCCTCGTCCAATTGGCTTTCTGCAAGCTTTGTATGAAGGGGCGTTACAAAGTATCTCCAAATCAGCGGTTCGTTTGTTATGCTTTTTGTTTTTCTGGTAGGAATCTTGGAGAGATTCACTACATCAAAGTGTTTGTCAAGAAAATGTTCACAGGCCTCTTTGGCCTGCTGGTTGTCGTAAAATACATGGAACGCATACAAATCCTTATATTCCGGATAGATCCCATAGCCGGCAAAACCGCCGCCCAGTCCGTTGGAACGTTCGTGCATCAGCGCGATCGATTTTATAATATCGCTGCCGTCTGTGCGTCTGCCGCTGCGGGAGAAGATTCCGGAAATGGCGCAGCCCGCCGGGATTCTGTACCCGTCATGCCCTTCCATTAATCTTTCCTGTATCATATCTAGGACTCCTTTAAAAAATAATAAAAAAAGGATGCTCGCTTGGGCACGCCTCCATATTGCGTCCCTACTGAGAACATCCTTGTTCAGTAAATATCATAATATAAGAGAAAGCGTCTGTCAAGATTTTTTTCAGACAGGGGGTCAGTCCCCATGCCAAAAAATTGTGCATAATGCATAAGAAGGCGCAGCTTACACTTTGCAGATGTTTAGCTGACCTGCCCTTGCAAAAATTTTTGCTCGTTCTCCTTTGCGTAATTGTAACTTCTGAAGCCTCTTGGGTTTTCATCAGAAAGAGCTTCTGCACGCTGTTGCAGTGCGGCATACGCTTCCAGGCGTATTTCCTCAGGCAGAGCCCCGTTGTCTGCAAGTTCTGCTAAATAGGGTGTTGCTGAACTTCCCAAAGAGCTTAGATATTTAATATCCAGACTGGAACACTTTCCTGCTTGACAGGCGGAAATATAGGCAGAAATGTTGTATTCGCATACAATCGAGTTGAGATCTTTTCGGACGGGGGTCAGACCCCATGCTGAAATAAAAAGCAGAGTGGCGGACACCACAATTACCTTCATGTAAGGGAAGCGCCGGATAAAGAGCCGGAGGATTACAGTCAGATAGATCAATACCAACAGCCACATAAAGAGAGAGGTGAGTAACCGCAGCCGGGTGGCACCAAAGTCCCGAATGTACATAAACATTTTTGCCTGGGCAGTGGCAATTAACAACAAGGTAAAGAGAGAGATAAAGAGATTTAACAATTGTACCGAAAAAGGCAGCGCCCGGGGGTCAGAGCGGCGGACGGTTACAGAGGACACAAAAATCACGGCCAGATTGATGGAAGCGATGGCGCACATTTCGAAAAAGCCGCGTTTGGCGTAATCTACCACATTCCAGCCATTTGGTAAAATGCCCGCAAACCCGTTAAAGAAGTAAGCCGTCTGTGAAAAGAGATATACGAGATAGCAGAAGGAGATTGCTCCGAGAAATCCGGTGGCGCCCATGATATTGGCCTTGGGAAAAGGCTTTTTACAAGCCTCTATTGCGGGATTCGGTCGATCCAGTTTCTTTTTCAGGGCGTAAAATAATGTTATGATGAAGGGGGCCAGTAACGCACCCATGAAGAGTTGCGCAAAGGTTTCCCTGAAATTCTCAACCAGACAAGACATAAGGGCGGAGAAAGCGGCGTCTGCGCTTATCAGCAGAGGAATGATAATAATCAGTACAGGCAAAGCCGCGCAGATGCCAAGTAAAATTTTACCGAATTTATCGGAATTCTGCCCGGACTTTCGGGAGAACAAATCTTTCATGGCGGTCCCCAGATGGGCAAAGGGAAGTACAAACAAAGTCCGCGCAATATCCAGAAAAATTTTGTAGCCGCCCTGCCAATATCGGGCGCTGTTCCCAAGCCCGAACAGATATACAGCCAAAAGCGCGGGTATCAGGAAGATTCCCAGTAATCGGAATACGGTATCTGTACTGAGTGCGTATACAGTAGAAGACAGCACCGCCAGAAAACCGCACAGGCAGGGAAAGATTTGGGGCCTGTAAGTGCGGTCTGCCAGATAGCAGGTGGCCAGTAGAAAAAACAGGGCGCAGGAGAGGGTCGCTCCCAGATTGAAACCGCCCCAAAAAGTGAAAGCTACCGCTACCACAGCAAAAACAGCGGTTGCCGCGGCGAAAAATACATCTTTTTTTGTTTTCATTTTTATTTACTCCTTTCGGTATTCCAATATGTCGCCGGGCTGGCAGTGCAGCTCCCGGCAGATATTTTCCAGAGTTGAGAACCGGATGGCCTTGGCTTTTCCGGTTTTTAAAATAGAAAGGTTGGCCTGGGTTATCCCTATTTTTTCGGCCAGCTCGCCGGAGCTCATTTTACGCTTCGCCATCATGACATCTAAGTTTACAATTATTGACATAGAGGCCTCCTTACACGGTGAGATCGTTCTCGCCTTTGATTTCCGTTGCTGCAGCCATGATGTTTTTCAGGACCCGTAAAATGAGCCCCATAAAGGCCGATGCTGCCGCGATTACAAACAGGGAGATATAGTAGAATCCGCCTATCACAGTTATGGGGACTACCAGAAAGCAGCACCAGGACAGATATCTTAAGAGAGCAACATTGCCGGGAATAAAAATGCGATCTGCTTTAATATTCAAGAGTAGCTTCATCAGCAGCGTAAGAGCTGCTGCCGCAGGCAGACAGCAGAGGTAGAATACCGTAATCAGCGTTTTGTAAGAGCTGCCGCTGCGGTTTGTTATTTCCGAAAACCAGCGAAAGACCGGAGGGGCCGTGAAAATCAGACATATGAAAATGATAGAAATGATCACGGTTACTATAATAGATAGGGTTACGGATTTTTCCGCGTTCCAGAATTTCTTTTTCATTGCACAAACGAACTCCTTTGGTAAATTTTCACACAACCATAATACCATGGCGTTTATCGTTTGTCAATAAAAATATTTCAAAAAACAATAACGGTTTTGGAACGGGGGTCAGACCCCCTGCCGGGCGAAGAAAAATCAATTGTTAAAATTTTCACCAAGTGCTTGCATTTTTGCAGCGTATGCTATATTATAGTTCATGAACAAATTTTAAGGAGGTCTTGTTGTGGGCAAGAAAGTTAGTATTATCGGCGCAGGTAATGTAGGTGCTACGATTGCTTATACGTTGACGGTGAGCGGTCTGGCTGCTGAGATAGCATTAATTGATATAAACAAGGACAAGGCGAAGGGTGAAGCGCTGGATATATTCCAGGGAACGACATACAGCGCTCCTGTAAATATTTATCAGGGAGAGTATCCGGACATTAACGGCTCCGACATTGTTATCGTGACATTCGGTATGGCGAGACGCCCGGGACAGACAAGAATCGACCTGGCACAGGCCAATGTAAATATTTTAAAATCAGCGATGCCTGAGATTACAAAATATGCACCCAACGCAGTGTATATTGTAGTAAGTAACCCGGTTGACATTTTAACATACACAATCGCCAAGACCTGCGGCTTGCCGGAGAACAAGGTTATCGGTACAGGTACCCTGCTGGATTCCTCCAGACTTCGTTCCGAGCTTTCCGCAAGACTCAAGATCAGCCCGAAGAATGTGCACGCATATGTATTCGGTGAGCACGGCGACACTTCCATGATCCCCTGGTCGCTGACCTCTATCGGAGGCTTAGATGTCAAGACCTACTGCCGCAGCGTGTGCAAGGAGTACCGCAGCTTTAAGGTTGAAGATCTGGAAGAAATTGAAGTCCATGTGCGCAATTCCGGTGCCCGCATTATTAACTGGAAGGGTGCTACATATTACGCGATTGCTCTTACGGTAAAACGGATCTGTGAGTGCGTTTTGGGTGACAGCAACTCCATTCTTCCGGTTTCCTCGCTTATCCACAACAGGTACGGGATTGACGATGTTTGCATCAGCTTGCCCTGCATTGTGGGCTCAGAGGGTATCAAGGGCTTTGTAAATCCTCCGCTTACAGATGAGGAGCTCGTATTGCTCCAGAAGAGCGGCAAGGCTATGAGAGATGTTCTGGATTCTCTGGAAATATAGCGTTCTATAGGTAAAATAATAATCATTCCTCAAAAGCCCCGCTTTGCAATTTGACAAGACGGGGCTTTCTTCATACGGTTTTCAGACTTTTGAATGATTGACTTCTCAGACACAGGGAAGTTATATCTTTTAATACTGTTATTAAAAGAAATTATAACAGAAAGATAAAATCAAATTAACCGTATAACCAAGAAAGAAAAGCTCCAATTACGATGATGGCACAAATAAGTCCGATGAACATTGTGAATCCGTTGATTGGAATCTTTCCCGGTATTAGAATACTTAAGTATCCAAGAGCAAGAACTAATGGCCCACTGCTAAAGCAACCAGAGTTGTTTCCTCCTCCTGTAGGTGGAGGATTGGAGTTATTATTGTTGCCATTATTAATCACAGTGTGGTAAAATGCATCATCTTTTGCATCATGTTTTCCATCGCCGTTCCAGTCGATCATAGCACACACCTCAAATATAAAATTCTTCTAAAGTATCTAAACATAAACATGCGAGTTTTCCGTTAAAATGAGCGCCACAATCAATGCAGATGTTGTTATGGGAATGATATATCTTCCACTCATTACAGATTGCCTTAGTAGGTGTATGTCCGCAAACTATGTAGATGTCGTTATCAGAAAAATATTGCTTTTCATAGTCAGGAGTCATAAAAACAAGTTCTTCTAAAGTATATTGGCTTATTTTCTTTTCCGGTGTAAAGTTCCCAAGACCTGCGTGAACAAGAAAATAGGTTTTAATTCCAACATCGATGGCTTCAAATTGATAAAACTCCTCAAGATAATTCAGAACCTTTTCTCTGTCTTCAATGGAGAGCTGATAAAACTGTTGCATTGTAACCGAACCGCCGTTTTGCTGCCACTCGATGATATCCATCATAACGTTTTCTGTTATGTGACGATCAAAAATGTCATCCGTAATCGCAACCGATAATTTCTTTAGAACATCATAGGCCATGACCTCGTGATTGCCGAGGAGAGGATAAACATTTGACATGTCCATTATTTGCTTTAAAATCTTGATTGGTTCAGGACCTCTGTCAATAATATCTCCTAAAATGAATAGTTCGTCTCTATCAGTGAAATTGATTTTTTTAAGCATTGCGTTGAATTTTTTGTACTCGCCATGCAAGTCGCTCATTACATATATCACTTCATTTTCCACCTTTCAACTTACTTATCATTATTATAGTACATCTTTTTATATTGCTAAAAATTTTTAATTTTTGCCAATTGAGCGTCGAAAATACGACTTTTTCAGGGTGAAAGATTTTTGTGTTATCATATAACTTTAAATTTTTGACATCTATAATTTTTTTTTAGCGGTATAAATATATCACAACGATTGTCCTATAAAACGGATTTTTATTAATCATAAAAAGCAATTTCTTGATAAGTTTTTTTCCGTATTGTGCATTAAATAATT
>CBCSVZ010000007.1:0-13858 GCA_965143695.1 uncultured Oscillospiraceae bacterium | reverse complement strand
AATCCTGTCCTTTTCGGTTTACCGCTCTGCCCAGACCGTAAGGTTTGTTCTTATTATCAGCCAGCGCCATGTTCTCCAGAATCGTCAGACCCGCACAGGTCCCTGCGGAAGGGTCCTGAAACACCCGGCCGATATATTTTGCCCGCTTATGCTCCTCTAAAGGGGTGATATCTCTGTCCCCATAGAAAATTTTACCCGCATCGGGAGCCACAGAGCCGCAGATGAGATTCAGCAGTGTGGTCTTGCCGCTGCCGTTGGAGCCGATCAGGGATACAAATTCGCCCTCCTCCACCTGAAAGGAGAAGTGATCAAAAAGCGTCGTTTCATCCACCGTACCCTTATTGAAAATTTTTACGATTTGCTCAAGCCTTACCACGGACAGCACCCCTTCCCTTTTTATCAAAAGCGCCGGACAGCACCAGTGCCAGAATAAAGATCACCGCCATCAGCAGCTTTAAGTACAAGGTAGGGAGCCCCAGCGCCAGAGCAGCCGACAGGCAGGCCTTGTATATGATGCTGCCGAAGATAACCATGGTAGTAGCTTTGAGAAAAGACAGCTTCTTAAACAGACTGAGACCGATAATAACAGAGGCCAGTCCCTGTACCATCATACCGACTCCCATCTGGGTATCGGCAGAATATTTGGACTGAGCGATTGCGCTTCCGGCAACCGCCGCAAGACCGTTGCCGATGGCCAGACCGATGATTTTGGAGAAGCCCGGATCTCTGGCCAGCATGGTTACATATTTTTCGTTATTGCCCGTAGCCCGCAGCAAAAGCCCGCTTTTGGTCTTTAAGAATGCGTCCATGGTGAATTTACACAGGAGCATGAGCACAAAGCTTACCAGCAGCACTCTCACAGAGTATCCCCCGATGTCTCTGGGGATCAGGCTGGCCGGAAAGCTGTCGAAAATAGACTTTTTTCCGAAGAAGGAAGCGATCGAAAGGCCGTCGGTGCCGTGAAAGAGTACCACCAGATTTACAGACAGCAGCATGGTATATACCAGAATACCGCAAAGCAGCGGCCTGATTTTCAGCTTCACATGTAAAAAGCCCGTGATACATCCGGCCGCCGCCCCTGCAAAAAAGGAAATCACAAGACAAAGCCAGGGGTTGACTCCTTTCAGAATCAACACCCCGCTTACAACTGCTCCCAAAGGCATCGTACCGTCTACGGACAAATCCGGAAAATCCAGAATGCTGTAGGTAATATATACGCCCAAAGCCATAATGGCGTACATAAAGCCTTCTTCCAGTGTTACTTTACAAATGCCGAGTACAATATCCATTACTGCTCACTTTCTTCTGTTGCCGTCACGACCAGCTCTGCATCCTTATAGCTTTCCGGTATATTGAGTTTCAGACGTGCAACAACATCGGTATTGATCACAGGCGTTCCCTGGCTGATCTGTCTTACGGCCATCTCAGCAGGATCGGCGCCGCCCAGTACCTCCAGCGCCATATCGCCGGTGGTTCTTCCCAACGCAACATAATCAATGCTGACAGAGGCCACACAGCCCTTCTTTACCTGCTCTACCTCCGAACCGTATACGGTCTTGCCTGCGGCTTCCGCCTGCTCCAGCAATACGGTCAGATTGTTCACTACATTGTTATCGGTAAAATTATTCACGCAGTCTACCTTGGGAAGCAGACTGGCTATAGCCTGGGGAATATCCGCTGCGGTCTGTACGCCCTGCTCAACAATATTGACATGATAGGCGGGGGCAAGCTCTTTGATGGTTTTCAACTGAGAAACGGAGTTTGCCTCGCTGGTGGTATAGAGGATTCCGATATTTCTGACTTCCGGCTGGAGGGTTGTGATAAGCTCCAGCTGAGATTCCAGCGGCAGCACATCAGAGGTGCCGGTACAGTTTCTTCCGGGTTTTGTCACATCATCGACCAGCTGTGCCTGCACCGGATCGGATACGGCACAGAATATCACAGGGATATTACTGTTCACAGCTGCGGCATAGGCGGAAACAGCTGCGGGAGTGGCAATGGCAATGATCATGTCATACTTCTTGGCAACCATGTTTTTGGCAATGGTATCACAGGTGGAGCTGTCGAAGTTTCCGTTTTGCAAATCTACGGTAATCGTCTCTGCCTTGTCGCTTGCCTCCAGTGCCTCTTTAATGCCCTGATAACAGTTATCCAGAGAAGAATGGCTTCCGTACTGGATCACACCTACCGTGTAGCCCTCTTTCTTATTGCCGCTTCCCGAACAGCCTGCAGTTACTGCGGCAGTCATAAATACAGCTGCTGCCAGGCCTAAAATTTTCTTTATAATATTCTTTTTCATTGTAATCACCTTTCTTTGTTTTCTTTTTATTCTTCTATGTCCATCTCTGTCCCTGCTGAAAATCGGTTTCGCCATCGTCTCATGCTTCGTACCTCCTGTTTCTCTGTAAAATGCAAATAAAAAAGCCTTCATCCCAATTTCTTAGGACAAAGACTGTTCTCTCTGCGGTACCACCTAAATTGATGACGGAAGGTCATCCACCTCTGCTGTATACTGACATATACACTCTCCTGTAACGGTGAGATTCCGTCGGCCCTTACTGACAGCCATGCTGCTTTCCTGCCGCCCTCGTGAGTCCATTCAAAATCTGCTTTGATATGACATTGCACCGACCTGCCACTCTCTGGAATCAAAATCAAAAATCTACTCTTCTCATTCAAAGGTTTCTAATATGAAGTTCGATTGTCATTATACCTCCTGCAATTTTGGTTGTCAACTGTTTTTATTCCATAATATGCAGTTTTCTTATTTCCGGATCCGCGATCTTCTCCATCACGGAGAAGGCGTGGGGCTCCATATAATTTCCTTCCGCGTCTGTCAGCCACTGGCGCTTCATTTCGTTAATAACAATGCCGCACACATCCTCCACAATGGCTTCCTTAATATTCATATCCGGATCCGTCAGCAGAAAATTCAGCACCGGGGCAAGCTCCGACATTTTACCCAAAGCCGAAAGCCCCTTCAGCATCCACTTATAGAAGGGCGCATAGGTAAAATTCAAAAGGTATATCATCCGGCAGGTGTACTGCACAAATTCCCCCATCGCCAGCATCGCCGCGCCCGTTTCCCCGTGTAAAAGGCAGCGCTTGAAATTATACTGTCCCGACTGGGCCATCATTGCACCGCAGCAGGCGATTTTTTTCTTGCGTACATCCTCCGGCATTCCGTTTCTAACGGTTCTGTGGATTTGGGTAAAATGTCCCAGGTCATCCCGGAAGATTTTACCGTTGCAGGCTGCCGCCAGGGCATAATCCGGCGTATGCAGCCACTGCTGCCAGGTTTCCGGCGCCCCCCTGATCCCTATCAGGGATTCAAAAAAGCCCTCTACCGTTCTGACGCCCCGGAGTCCCTCTCCCAGCTCGCTGCAAGGCAGCCCCTGCACGCCCGGCAAGGCCAGATATGCTTCGGAAAGCTGTCCTCCGAAAACGGCCTGATCCTCCTCCGTAAGCCACAGATACAGCCCGCCGAAGTCATGGTCTCTTGAAAATTCGTCATCAAAGCCAAAGCACTCAGAGCCGTTTCCGCAAAGTCCTACGGCAATACGCTCCTCATACTCCGGAAACTGCTCTCTGATCATTGGTTCTACCTGCTGTCGGTACAGCGACTGTGCCCATTCAATTCCCTGCATAGATTCTGTCCGCCCTTTCCGTCAGTTCTTTTTTATATGAAAAATATCCGAAGAAATCAAACACCGGCGCACACTTACGGCAGCTGTAGGCATAGTTCTCATCCCTCGGGACTCCCTGCAGATCCAGATACCTCTGTGCATTCTCCATGCAGTCATAAACGGCAGGAGACAGCTCGTCCACAGCAAAATACAGCTGGGCCAGATTGACATAGGTAACAGCAATATCGGGCTCCCGATCTTTCAGGCCCGACAGTATGTGGATGGCCTTTTGATAGCAGTGCTCTGCCCGGTCAAATTCTCCTGCGTCCTGATAAGCCCCTGCCATATTATTGTAAAGGCCCGCAAACCGGTAATCCCCGGGAGAAAGACTCTTCTCATAGGCGTGCAAAGCCCTGCTGTACAGTGGCATTGCCCTGTCCTGTCTGCCAAAGGCCTTCAGGGTCGTGGCGGCATTTAAGCACACGGTGCCCACGGTGACCTCTGCCAGTTCTTTATGGTCCTCTATCAGCCGGATCGCCCGCTCTACCGCCTCCATGGCCGCTCCCTCCCGGTTGACCCTCCGGTAGAAGCCCAGCTGTTCGTTTACAAGCGTAAGCTCCCTTTGCCAGTCGCCGCTGAGGCAGGCCTGTTCTCTTTGCGCTTCTAAAAAGGCTCCTGCGCCCGCTAAGTCCTCCCGGGCAAAATAGCGATCTAATTCTTCTATCAATTTTTCCGTTTCATATGACATCTGCTTCTGAGGCTCCCGCGGTTTTCTGTAAAGGATACGATCATTATAACATATATTTGCGATATCAGGAATGTGCCACAGGGCATTGGTCAACAGAATGGCGGTTTTGAAGGGAAGTGCTGACCGGACGGTCAACAGAATACACGTTTCTAAAGGGGTTGTTGACCGAATATGCTTTTTGACAGGCTTTAAAGATGGTATCATCCATAAAAAGCATCCAGATATTGGAATAAAATGTAAGATATGCCTTATAATAGAAAATTATTCCAATATAGAGGTCAACAAGATGCCCGCTTTTTAATACCTTGTTGACCAAGTAGTCAACAAACCCTACGAATTTCTCATATCTGTTGACCGCAGGTGAAGTTTCTCTTCGCAAAAGAAGCAAAAAAACTTTTACTCGGCATGAAGCTTGTTTACGATATAGGGAATGACCTCCTCCGGCGCAATTCCCAATACAAAGGCGAACTCCTCTGTGATAACCTTTTCTGCAGCAGCAAGAATCCGTTTGTCGCTGGCATAGAAGCTGCGTTTCTTCTTCTCTACTTCGATTTTGTGCAGGGACAAAGCTTTCACCAGCCACAGTACCGCCGCCTTATCCCCGCTTCTGAGCAGCTTATTAAAATACTCGGCTCTGGCCTTGCTGTCCTCGATCCATGTATATTGGGAGTTTTCTGTCTCCTGAATGATTTGATTGATCTCTTCTTTTGTCAGAACGCGGCACATCAAGTTTACAAGATCCTGTGATTTCTTGGGCACATATACCGTCATGTTATGGCTGTATACCGGCTGTAAAATGTAATATTCCTCTGTCTCCTCTGCAATTCGGCAAATGCCGTTTTCTTTGTATGTTACATAGTCGCCTGTCTTGTACATACCACACCTCCAACACAAAAAAAGTGCAGCAATACAACTGGACTTACGCTGGTTGATTGCTACACGCTGTGTAATAATTATAACAAATCCGGCAAAAATTTTCAAAGGGGTTTATTGTCAGATTGTCGGATTTTATTTCGCATATCAATATACTCACAGATCAGTTTCACGCTGCCCTGAATCCCCAGCTTGCTGCTGTTGACGGACAGATCGTAGCCTCTGGAATCCCCCCATTTGATTTCACAGTGGCTGTTATGGTATTTTTTCCGTTTTCGGTCATTTTCCTCCATAAGCACAAACGCCTTATTCCGTGACAGATGATAGAGCTCCATGATCCGTTCGAGCTTCCTGTCCGTATCTCCCAATATGAATACGGAAATAAATCCGGGATACTCTTTCAATATACAGTCAGAACAGCGTCCTACTACAACAAAGGACTCCCCCGCCTCCGCCTTTTTTCGCAGAAATTGGAACTGTAAATTGGCCACATTTTCCGCAGGAGAGTTGGTCATTCCCAGGACAGTTCTTGCAAGCAGATGATTTTTGCGCTTCTCATCCAGTGCGCGCAGCTCCCCGCTGTCCAAATGATATTCGCCGGCCACCTGCTCCAGCAGATTCTGGTCATACAAATCAATATGATAAATATCAGCCAGGCTCTGGGCGATTTCGTGTCCTCCGCTTCCGAACTCCCGTCCGATCGAAATAATCAGCTGATTCTCCATAACAGCAAGCCTCCCTTATGTAAAATCACAAGTACTTTACATAAATCATAATCATCGATATCAGTATTACTATTATAACAGCAGGCACCATATATTTGCAATACTTTCCCCACTTGATGATATGGCCTTCTTTGGCCGCAGTAGCAATACCGACGACATTGGCAGAGGCGCCTATGGGGGTAGCGCTTCCTCCGATGTCCGTGCCTATGGCAAGTGTCCAGGCTAAAATGGAAAGGTCCACGCCCTGTGCCGCCGCAAGGCTTTTAATAACAGGAACCATTGTAGCTGCAAAGGGAATGTTGTCCACAAAAGCACTGGCTATGGCTGATATCCAAATGATAATAGCGATCATCACCATGAAGCTTCCCCCGCTGATTTTACCGATAAAATCAGCCAGAATACCGAGAATCCCCGTCTGCTCCAGGCCCCCTACCACCACAAACAGACCGATAAAGAACAGCAGGGTTTTATAGTCCACCCCTTTCAGTACCTTCAAAGCATGTCTGCCTGAGGCCAATAGGGAAAGTACAGCAATAAACACGCCGATAAACGCTACCGTCAGACCTGTCTGCGCATGGGTGATCAACAGGACCACCGCTATCAGAAAGATGACAGTATTGACGAGGAAGCCCTTTTTACTTACAATGGCTTCTGACGGATTTGGCAGCCGACTGATCAGAGTTGCGTCCGGCTGGCTTTTCTGAAGTTCTTTTCTGAAAGCAAAATAGAAATATACAATGATAAAGACAAGACAAATCAGCGCAATCAGGCCCGTATTCTGTACAAAATCGGCGAAGGAATACCCCAGCGAGGTCCCTATGATAATATTCGGAGGATCTCCGCACATGGTAGCAGCTCCTCCCAGATTCGCACAGAAAATGTCGGACAAAATCATGGGCACCGGGTTGAATTTCAGGAGCTGGGACAGTTCGATCGTCACCGCGGCAAGGAATAGGATGACGGTAATACTGTCAATAAACATGGACAGAACTGCCGAAAGCACCATGAAGGTCAGGAATATGGGCACGATCTTATAGTGTACCAGCCTTGCGATTTGCATGCACAGCCATCGGAAAAAGCCTACCCGTGCCATCCCTTCTACCATGATCATCATCCCCGCAATAAAGACAATAGTGGCCCAGTTGATCCCACCTGAGGATTCTGCCGACTCTCCTGCCGTATACCAGAACTCCGCAGTAAAGATACTCTGTATGTTGACGGTTTCTTTGATTGCCGCAAAGCTGTGCATTCCCACGCCGAATACCAGAATCAGTGTAAGCAGCCCACAGCCCAGCGTAATAATGTGCCTTTCAACAATTTCCGTAATAATCAGAATAAACATTAATAGAAATACAACTACTGATAAGATTTGTGCCACCATGTAAAATCCAGACTTCCTTCATGCAAATAGTATTAAATTAAGGCCATATTGTATCACACTTTCTTTTGGCAGAAAACCGATTTCATCACTTTTTCATGCATTGTTTAACATTGAAATATCCGCTTCTCACTTTTCCTCTGTATCGGGATTGATGTGATCCTTGAGATATTTCAGGGCACTCCGGGCATAATAAGCTTCGGGTGATAAAATATGGATTCAATTTGGTCACAGACCACTTCAGCGCCGAAATTTCCCGGTCTGAAAAAGGATGTCCAAACAGAGGTTTTAATTATCGGCGGAGGACTGACAGGCATACTTTGTGCATATCTGCTCCACAGGGACAAAGTTCCCTACATTTTAGCGGAGGCAGACCGCATCGGCAGCGGCACCACAAAAAACACGACCGCAAAACTGACCTGCCAGCACGGCGTATTTTACCGGGATCTGATGAGAAAGTTCGGCAGAGAGCCTGCCAGGCTGTACATGGAGGCAAACGAAAAGGCCTTGGACATGCTCCTGACGCTGGCCGGCAAAGTAGACTGCGATTTGGAACGGAAAGCTGCCTATGTGTACTCCCTGGACGATTATGATAAAATAGCAGAGGAATACAAGGCGCTGACCGCCGCAGGCTTTCCCTGCACAATGACACAGGAGACTCCGCTGCCCTTCTCCGTGGCGGCAGCCCTGCGCTATGACAATCAGGCCCAGTTTCATCCGTTGAAATTTCTCTACAAAATCTCTCAGGGGCTCCATATCTACGAGAATACAAGGATCGTTGAAATATCCAGTCAGAACGGTATGCACACGGCCACCTTCTCAGGAGGAAAAATATCCGCCCGAAAGGTCATTGTCGCAACACACTTTCCCTTTATGAACAAGTACGGAGGCTACTTTCTCAAAATGTATCAGCACCGTTCCTATCTAATTGCGTTGGAGAATGCGCCGGATGTAAACGGTATGTATGTGGACGAAGACAAAAAGGGGATGACCTTCCGAAACGATAAGGATCTGCTCTTCGTAGGAGGAGGCGGTCACCGTACCGGCAAAAGCGGCGGGAACTGGGCAGAGCTGGAAAGATTCGCCCACCGGAATTTTCCCGGCGCTCAGGTAAAATACCGCTGGGCGGCACAGGACTGTATGAGTCTGGACGGAATTCCCTATATTGGCAGATATTCCCCAAGCCTTCCCGGCATCTATGTGGCGTCCGGCTTCAACAAATGGGGTATGACCTCCGCTATGGTCGCGGCGACGTTGCTTACAGATGCCATATCGGGAAGAAAAAATCCGTACAGTAGCATATTTGCACCGGATCGGTCTGTAATGCATCCCCAATTGATTGCAAACGGCGCAGAATCGGTAATGGGTTTGCTGACACCCCGCAGGAAGCGCTGTCCCCACATGGGCTGCGCCCTGAAGTGGAACAGCGCAGAGCACAGCTGGGACTGTCCCTGTCACGGTTCCCGCTTTTCAGAGGAGGGCCAACTGATCGATAACCCGGCAACAGGAGATTTAAAGCGGGGACAGAGTTGAAAATAAATCAGGCGATATCTCATTGGAAGGAGGCAGGCAGGTCCTGCCTTTACATACATAATAGGTCGTCTTGCCCTTCAGAAGGAGATATTCCTTTGTGGGCTCCGGAATCAGCACTGCCAGAGAAGACAGCGGCAGCTTCTCCGCAAGAGCAGAAGGGGACATTTTACCGTCAGACACCACTTTCACAAGCATGAACTCTGTCCCTCCGGTAAATAAGGACAGCGCCTGCAGGAAGAAACAATAGTCTGCCGGATACGCCCGGGCCTCACGGCACAGAAACGCCATCTGCTTTTCACACACCTGTTCAAACTCTGTCCCTACAATAAATCCCAGACGCACAAGATTGTGCGCCATCACGGAATTGCCGCTGGGCAGGGCTCCGTCATGGGTCTCCTTAGGCCGTAGGATCAGAGATTCTCCGCTTCTGCCGTACAGCCAGAAGCCGCCTTCCTCCGGATCCCAGAATTCCGAAACAGCCCGCCTGCATAATTCCGCTGCAAGTTCCGGCAGTCTGCTGTCGAAGGTCGCCTCATAGAGCTCCAGCAGGGCAAAGATATAGAACGCATAGTCATCCAGGAATCCCGTTGTTCCCCGCTTTCCTTTCCGCCAGGAAGACCGGAGCACATTTTTCTCACGCAAATTCCGATCCAGAAAGCACACCGCCTTTTCAGCAGCCTCCAGATACCTTCTCTTTTTGGAAACACGGTACAGCATAGCAAGGCCTGCAATCATCAAGGCGTTCCAGGAGGTGAGGATCTTGTCATCCAGATGCAGAGGGGCACGCTTTCGCCGATACCTGTATACCGCTGCCGCATCTCTGTCCCTGTCGGGAAGCAGTACTTCGCTTTGTAACAGATTGGGGATGCTTCCGCCCTCAAAGTTCCCCTCCTCCGTGATATCATAGATGCTGTTAAAATCAGCGCCGCTGATTTCACCCAGAACACCCAGGATTTCGCTGGGTGTAAAGAGATAGTACTTTCCCTCTTCCCCATCGCTGTCCGCGTCCTGGGCACAGAAGAAAGCCCCTTCCGCATCTCTCAGCTCCCTCAGCACATAGTCAGCCGTTTTCTCTGCCACTTTACAATAAAATGCTTCCCCCGTAACGGCGGCCGCAGCGGAATAAGCCATGATCAGCAATCCGTTGTCATAGAGCATTTTTTCAAAATGAGGCACCAAAAAGAAGGGATCTGTGGAATACCTGCAGAAGCCGCCTCCTCTGTGATCGAAAATTCCGCCCCTGTACATTTGCTTCAGGGTAATCTCCGCCATATTGATGCCAACTCTGTCCCCGCAGAAAAGCAAAAACAGCAGATTCGACGCCATGGGGAATTTCGGCGCCCCGCCAAAGCCTCCGTTGTCGCGGTCGAAGGTTTGCAGAAGGACCTTGCGCGCCTTCTCCGGCAGGGTTGCATCAACTGTTCCGCCATCTCTGTCCCCGCGAAAATCATTCCCGCAGAGATCCGTAATGCGCTCCGCCGTCTCTGTAAGGCTGGTCCTGTCCCGTTTCCACTGCTGTGCAATGGCCATAAGCAGCTCCTCGAAGCCGATCATGCCTCTCTGGGAGCTGCGGGGAAAATATGTCCCGGCATAGAACGGTTTTCCCTCCGGGGTCAGGAACACACTGGTGGGCCAGCCGCCGCTGCCGGTAAAGGCCTGACAGAATTTCATATATACACTGTCCACATCCGGGCGCTCTTCCCTGTCTACTTTCACAGATACAAAAGATTTATTTAACAGCCGGGCAATTTTAGGGTCTTCAAAGCTTTCGTGAGCCATTACATGGCACCAGTGGCAGGTGCTGTATCCGATACTCAGGAAGATGGGTTTATCCTCCTTTACCGCCTTTTCAAAGGCCTCTTTTCCCCAGGGATACCAGTCCACGGGATTCTCCGCATGTTGGATCAGATAGGGACTGACCTCGTTTGCCAAGTGATTTTTCATACCTGTCACCTCAAAAATAGATATTTCTATATAGTATATCCCGGAAGAACAGCTTTACCCGCCTTATTGACAGTTTCCTTTGATCCGTGGTAAACTGAAGCCAGTTGAATAAGAAAGGCTATGAAGGAAAGAGTACCTTTTGCGAAGCAGACAGAGAGAGGGATTATCAGCTGGAAGTCCCTTATGGGGAGCAAAAGAGAAAACCGCTCCTGAGCCGCAGTGCCCAAAGCTGAGTAAGTGCTGCCGTATTTCTGCGTTAAAGAATAGGATTTGTCTGAATCCGAAGAGTGAAAAATCAAGGTGGAACCGTGCATTTCAGGATTAGTATGCACCCTTGACAGGCCCGTAACATATTTACGGAGCTGTCAGGGGTGCTTTTTCTTATTCAATATCAATTTAGAAAGCGGTGAGAAAGGTATGAAAATCATTTACAGTGACGGCAGAACAGAAGAGTGTCCCGCCGAAAAAGAATTGGAAACCATACGCCATACTGCGGCGCATATCCTGGCACAGGCAGTAAAGAGACGCTATCCCCATGCAAGGTTTGGCTACGGTCCTGCCACAGAAAAAGGATTTTACTACGACGTGGACCTGGGGGATACCCGACTGACAGAGGAGGATTTTACCGCCATAGAAAGCGAAATGCATAAAATTGTAAAAGAAAACCTCCCCATAAAGCCCTTTATTTTACCCAGAGAAGAAGCCATACGGCAGATGCAGGAGCGAAAGGAGCCCTATAAAGAAGAGCACATAGCCGATCTGCCTGAAGGAGAGCCCATCAGCTTCTATCGGCAGGGGGAGTACATCGACATGTGCAGGGGCCCCCATCTGACCTACACAAAGGCTCTGAAGGCCTTTAAGCTTACAGGGCTTTCCGGTGCTTACTGGAAAAATGACAGCAGCAATAGAATGCTTACCAGAATCAGCGGCACCGCCTTCGGGACAAAAGAGGAATTGGAGGAATACCTGCGCATGCAGGAGGAAGCCGCCCGCAGAGACCACAGACGGATCGGCAGAGAGATGGGACTGTTCCTGCTCCGGGACGAGGCGCCGGGTTTTCCCTTCTTTCTGCCCCGGGGAATGGCTTTGCGGAACGCCCTGACCGACTACTGGCGGGAAATTCACGCGAAGAAGAACTATGTAGAGGTCTCCACCCCTATGATCATGAACCGCAGTCTCTGGGAGACCAGCGGCCACTGGGAGCACTACAAGGACAATATGTACGCTACCCAAATTGATGGCGAGACCTTCTGCGTAAAGCCCATGAACTGCCCCGGCGGCGTGCTGGTATATCTGAGCAGACCGCACAGCTACAGAGAACTGCCCATCCGCATGGGAGAACTGGGGCTTGTACACCGGCATGAACTGAAGGGAGCCCTCCACGGTCTGTTCCGGGTACGGTGCTTTACCCAGGACGATGCCCACATATTCATGCGAAAGAGCCAGATAACCGACGAGATCGCCGGCGTCATTCACCTGATCGACAGCGTGTACCGCAAGTTCGGCTTCTCCTATGAAATCGAGCTGTCCACCCGGCCTGAGGACAGTATGGGGAGCGACGAGGACTGGCAGTCTGCCACCGAAGGGCTCATAAACGCGCTGGTAAAATTAAATCTGCCCTATACCGTGAATGAAGGGGACGGCGCCTTCTACGGGCCTAAAATTGATTTTCACCTGAAGGATTCTTTAGGCAGGACCTGGCAGTGCGGCACCATACAGCTGGACTTCCAGCTTCCTCTGAATTTCGGCCTGGAATATGTGGATGAGCACGGAGAGAAACAGCGCCCCATTATGATCCATCGGGTATGCTTCGGCTCTATGGAGCGTTTTATCGGGATCCTCACGGAGCATTTTGCCGGGAAATTCCCCCTTTGGCTGGCTCCCGTTCAGGTAAAGGTGCTTCCTGTCTCCGAGAAAAGCAGCTCCTACGGTAAAATGGTCTGCGACGCCCTGAAGAACGCAGGCATCCGCTGTGAAACAGATGACCGCGACGAGAAGATCGGTTACAAGATCCGCGAAGCGCAGCTTACAGACCGTGTTCCCTACATGGCAATCGTAGGACCTCAGGAGGAGGAATTCGGCACTGTCTCCCTTCGCAGCAGAGATACCGCACAGACAACGACACTGCCCCTGGAGGAGTTGATCGGCAAACTGAAAGCGCACATCAGGGACAGAGATTAGAATAACCGCTTACCATTAAAAATCGGCCTGCCGGGTTGTCAACGAGCTGTACAAAAGGCGGTGGGCACGGACATTACCGTCCGTGCCTTTTCGTTTTTATAAAGGGGATCAAACGCAGATAGTGTCGTTTCAGCTGTGCGTTCCAGTAGTCATACTCCTCCTGACTGTAAGCACGCCCGCGCTCCATACGGAGGTATTTACTCTCACGGCGAAAATCCGCAAGGAACGGCACTGCCTTGACAATTAACAACAGTACTATAACCAGGATAAGAATCCATATCCACGCAAATTCATCATTTTCAAAATTCATTCTGTTACTCCTGTAAGATCATAAGTGTTCCGTAGTCCTATTTTTTCTGCATCCTTTCCCCTTTGGGTATCCTTGGGGCAGCCAAAGAATACAAACGGAATTTATATTCTTTGGCTGCCACTCGCCCCTGGGCGAGTGGTGTTGGGGTAAAATTATTAATCAGCTGCCGTTGCCTGGCGGCAAACTGCAGCGGATTAGCTCGTATGGATGGGCCTACTCCCTGATGCGAGGATCGGTTTTTTCGAGCCTGTCCAATCCTATGTTATAATATGATTGGGTATAATAGCGGAAGTAGGATCCGGCATATGGATACGGGTATATACAAACATTGCAAGAAGCGCGGCATGTTCAGAAGACCCAGAGCTGTCAAAAATATAATGATGGCTCTCTCGTTTTTTGCGCTGTCCGTTTTTCATTTCTTTCCCCCCCTGTCAAAATGAGTATAATAGGCTTACATTCCGGAAAAACTATATGTATCGGGTTGCATTCTTTTCGCAGAGTTATGTACTCTATGGCATGACTTCTGCCAGCAATGCTTTT
>CBCSVZ010000006.1:0-14553 GCA_965143695.1 uncultured Oscillospiraceae bacterium | reverse complement strand
CCATAGACCAGAATATGATGTCTAAGGTATCCAACTTTCTGGTGCAGCTGAAGGACATTTCCCATACCTGGGATACGGTTCTGGTGGGCGGCGGAAAGCTCAGTGAAGAGCAGTACAAGACATTGGAGGAGCTTTACGGCTATGCCCAGGACTTAAACGGAGCTTTTCAGTCTGTATGGGCGGACATGAACGGAAACACCTATGACTGGGGCGAAATCAGCAACATGGTAAATGATGAGGGACTCATGAAGAAATATGCTTCTCTGGCGTCCCTGGGAGATCCCTTTGAGGACTACCCGGAGCTCATCTATGACGGTCCTTTTTCGGAGCACATGAAGACCAGGGAAAATCCGGGCCCGGAGGGGGAAGAAATCAGTAAGGAAGAGGCGCAGAAATATGTGGAGAAGCTTTTTGCATACTATACGCCCACGGTGGAGCTTGTGGGAGAGGGGACCAATCATTCTGTGAAAGTGTACAATTTTAACGTTACCTTCGGTGAAAATCATGTGCACAGAGCCTATACGGATATCTCTGTGAAGGGCGGCAAGCTCTGTTCGCTGATCATGTACAGAGACATCGGAGAACAGACGCTGAATGCGGAGCAGGCGGTGCAGGCCGGAGAAAGCTACCTGAATGCGTTGGGCTATACGGATATGAAGGCTACCTATTATTCCGTGCAGGACGGTTATGTTACGGCAAATTATTCCTATTATAATAATGGTATTATTTACTATCCGGATATGGTAAAGGTGAAGATTGCCATGGATAACGGAGAGATAACCGGTTTTGAAAGTATGTCCTATCTCTTAAATCACAAAGACAGAAATCTGTCCGGGGGGACCGTGGATATTGACAGGGCCCAGCAGATCTTAAGTGACAATATCACCGTTCAGGCCCGGCAGGAAGCGGTGATCCCCAATGATTTCGGCGGAGAAGAGCATGTGTATGAATTTCAGTGTGTCTATAACGGAAGAAAGGTACTGGTCTATGTAGATGTGAATACCGGGAAGGAGAAAGAGGTTCTGATCATTCTGGAAAGTGAAAACGGCGTTTTGACAATATAAAAATTCCGTGGTAATATACCCTTGCTTTATTATGAAATCTAAAGTTGGGTGTGAGGAGTATGAAAGTAAAAACATCTGCAGTCGTATTGGCTATTGTTTCTGCTGTTGTGGTTATTGCAGGAATCGGTTACTATAACTATTTGCTTCCGCTGATTAATTTTACCGTGGAAAAGAAAGTTGAAAGCAACGGTGTTGAAATAGGATCGGATTCTTTTATTGATATACCCGCAAATCCGCAAGCGACTCCCGGAGACTCTACCAGTATCGGTACAGAGTATGCTCCCAAGATTCCGGAAAGCAATATCAATATTTTACTTTTGGGTACAGATGATTCTGCGAGCCTTACGGATACGATCTGTGTGCTGAGTGTCAATCAGGAGGCGCATACCATCCGGGTAATATCCATTCCCAGAGACGCCTATGTGCCTTACAATTCCACGGTGAGCAATGCCCTTAAGAATGCAGGTGTCTATTACAGTCCCGGAATGCTTAAGATCAATGCTTCCCCCTATATCGGAAGAGAGATCGTCAACTATACGGGCGGTATTTTCAAGGACAAGGGTATCAACTTCCTGTGCTCCATTATACAGAATCTGTTGGGCTACAGAATCGACGAATATGTGTCGGTTAATTTTGAGGGCTTTAAGGATGTTGTAGATGCTTTCGGCGGCGTTGAGATCACCGTTGAAGAGGATATGTACAGCGGCGGCGGAGAGCTGGTGCTTTCCGCGGGCAGGCATAAAATGGACGGCGAAATGGCGCTGTTCTATGCAAGAGCGAGACACCGGTATAATTCCAGCGGACAGGATATCGGCAGCACCGGAGATCCGTATCGAAAAGAGCATCAGCTGAAAATGCTTACGGAAATGGCGAAACAGGTGGTAACCGTGGATAATGTCATGAATATGAAGAGTATCCTGGAGAGTCTGCAGAATGCCATGAACCACAGCTTCGACTTAAACGATTTAAGCGGATACGCGGGCATCGGCCTTGATTATGCCAACGGGAAATACCAGGTGGAGACCGTGCTGATCGAAGGAGATTCCATAGATCCTCTGGGTGACGGCGTATGCTATTATAAGATTTATAACTGACGGAAAATATTTACGGCTGACAGGGGGATGACTTTCTGTTATCCCTCTTTATATATTTTTACAGGAGGATTCTTAAGCATGATAGAGATTCACAATCTCACCAAGAAGTTCGGCAAGATTACCGCTCTTTCCGATGTAAGCTTTGAAGTAAAGAAGGGCGAGGTTCTGGGCTTTCTGGGCCCTAACGGCGCGGGTAAATCTACCACGATGAATATTTTAACAGGCTACATACCTTATACCTCCGGCTCGGTGAAGGTGGACGGATACGATATTATGGAGCAGCCCAAGGAAGTAAAACGCAGGATCGGCTATTTGCCGGAACTTCCCCCCCTGTACGGAGATATGACGGTAGCAGAGTATTTGAAGTTTATCTGCGACCTGAAGGGTGTTCCCGCAAAAGGAAGAAAGAATAAGCTGGATGACATTATGTATCTGGTAAAGATCGGGGACAAGCGGGGACGTATGATCAAGAACCTGTCCAAGGGCTACCGGCAGAGGGTCGGTATCGCGCAGGCCCTTGTAGGAGATCCGCAGGTGCTCATTTTGGACGAGCCCACCGTAGGCCTTGACCCGAAGCAGATTCTGGAGATCAGAAGGCTGATCAGCGCCCTGGGGAGGGAGCATACCATTATTCTCAGCACCCATATTCTTTCCGAAGTCAACGCGGTGTGCAGCTCCGTGGTTATTATCAATAACGGTAAGATTGCGGCTTCGGGCCCGGTGTCGCAGTTTTCCGCTTCCGCAGGCGGTGTCAACAAGTTTATGATAACCCTGGCAGGAGACAAGAGCGTATGCAGAGCGGCAATCGATAAGGTCTCCGAAGTGACCCGTGCCGAATTCATCCGTATTGACGGGGATAACTCCGTGTACAGGATAGAATCCAGACCGGAGGTAGATGCCCGAAAGGAGCTTTTTGCAAGTCTGGCAGCATCGGACATTCCCATAATGGAGCTGCGTCCTATCGGAAAGACGCTGGAGGAAATGTTTATAGAAATTGTAAATAAGGACGCTCCCGCAAAGGAGGAGATATCATGAAGACGATTTTCAAGAGAGATTTTGCGGCATACTTCCGCTCCCCGGTAGCCTATGCGGTTATCGCGGCCTTTCTGGTAATGTGCGGTGTTTTCTTTTCCCGCTATAATCTTTATTACGGCTATGTCTATTTCAGCTATGGTTTGAATAATGTATCCATTATTCTGATGGTACTGATCCCGGTGATCACCATGCGGCTTTTTGCCGATGAGAAGCGAAACGGTACGGAGGTATTGCTCCGCACATCGCCTGTGTCCATGTGGTCTGTGGTGTTAGGGAAATTCCTTGCGGGCTACTGTGTATTTGCCATTATGATCGGAGCAACAGTACTGTATCCCATCATTATTTCGCTGTATGCGCAGATTCCTTTTTCGGAAACACTGGGTGCCTATATCGGATACCTGTTAGTTGGCGCTGTGTTTGTGGCGATCGGTCTTTTCGCCTCCTCCCTGACAGAGAATCAGGTTACGGCGGCGGTCATCGGAATGATCATTCTGCTGGCGCTGTATTTCTTACCTTCCCTGGCAACCACTACAGGGGGCTGGATCGGTTCTGCCATACAATGGATCGCTCCTCTTTCCAGATATTCGGAATTTACGACGGGTATTTTTAATTTTTCCTCCGTCATATTCTACATATCTTTTACCGGAGTTATGCTCTTTGCAACCGTAATGAACCTTGAACGCAAGCGTTGGAACTGATGGAGGTGCTGCTATGAAGAAATTGAAATTATCCGAAAAGACAAAGAGAAAATTTCGCTATGGCACCAACAGTATCATTCTTCTGGCTGTTGTTATTGTTGTTGCTGTGTTGGCCAATATTTTGCTGGAGCAGGTTCCCATGTCCGTGGACATTACGGCGGAATCCCTGTATACCATTACAGATACTACAAAGGATATTCTGAAGGGTCTGGAGAAGGATGTCACGATATACGCCCTGTATGACCGGGTAAAAGGGGAGTCCTCCACAACGACCTTTAATATTATTAAATATCTGGATATGTACGAAGCCTATGATCATGTAACGGTTGAGTATGTGGATCTGGATAAAAATCCCGGCTTCCTGAGAGAAACGGTGGGAGAGGACGCTGCCTCCTCCTATTCTTCGGGCGATTATATTGTAAAATGCGGAGATCATATCAAGCAGATCCCTTCTTCCAACATGTATGAAACAGAGACCTCTATGGACTATTCGACCTTTCAGTATCAGAGCGTTACCAAGGGCATCAATGCGGAGGCTTGCCTTTCCGGTGCGATCGTATATGTGATATCCGATGAAATTCCGGTGGTATATGTTTCTACCGGTAACGGAGAGGCGGATATGTCCTCTTACAGCAAGGTAAAATTAAACATTA
Source organism: uncultured Oscillospiraceae bacterium (assembly GCA_965143695.1). Taxonomy (GTDB): domain Bacteria; phylum Bacillota; class Clostridia; order UBA1212; family SIG427; genus CABQMV01. The sequence continues at coordinate 10,009 of CBCSVZ010000006.1, read as the reverse complement.
CGAATAATAATTTTGAAATTAAGGAATTGAATCTCAACCAGAGCGATATTCCGGAGGACTGTGCTGTGATTATGTTTATCAGTCCCACCTCGGATTTATCTACTACGGCCCTGAACAGGCTGAAGACATGGTTTAATACCACCAACGGAAATGTGATCTGCCTGATGGATTATTTAAAGAGCGGCACGGAGTTCACCAACTTCAACACCCTGTTCGGACTGTTCAGCCTTAGAATTAACAATGACGTTGTAAAAGAGACCTCGGACTACTGTATTACAGGAAAGCCCCAGTGGTTTACTGCAAGTACCCTGAGCCCTGCCAACAGTCCGCTGGAGGGGGCCGGGAAAGCCTCAAGCTACTTCTTTGATACAAGATCGGTAGAAGTGCTGAGTACTTCCAATGAATACAGTGACAGTACTGCCCTGGTAAAGACCTCGGCCGCAGCCACGGCGACGGATATTATTACCGGAGCGGAATCCACAGGGGAGAAGGTGCTGGTAGCTTCCGGCAGATATCAGGGCGGTCTTGACGTGTCTAAAATATTACTTACGGGTTCCAGTCTGAATTTGCAGGATGAATATATCCAGAGCACCGGCAGTACCATTGCAGGCGGCATCCTGGTAAAGAGCCTGAACTGGATGGCCTCCAACAGCAATGAAGGGGATCTGATTCCTACGAAGGAGTATAATACGGAGACCGTCAGTGTCACGGAGAGCCAGTATAAGCTGTGGTCTGTGATCGGATATCTGGTATATCCGCTGATTATTGTGGTGATCGGCTTTGTGATCTGGATCAGGAGGAGACATTTATGAAGTCCTTTAAAACGGCCATTATTGCCATTGTGGTTCTTGCAGTTGCCATTACGGGATATTTTATTGCCAAAGGCGTTATACAAAAAAACGCCGATGCGGATGGAACCGACACAAAGGAAGGCACCGGTGTTACGGTACTCTCCTTTGACGCTGACGAAGTGGTTAAAATTGAAAGCAGGGATGTTGAGCGCTTTGTTCTTACCAGAACAGAGGGAGGAAGCTGGAAATGTGAAAGCCCCGCGGATGTGAAGCTGGGCACCAACACTGTTTCCGACATTCTGTCCACGATCAACAATATGACCGGCACCCGCATTTTTGCAAAAGGAGAATTTGACGGTAATCTGTCCGATTACGGCCTTGACCAGCCTTCTTTGTTTACGCTTTATCTGTCAGACGGCAGCAAGGTGGAAATAAAGACCGGGGGCATGAATCCGGCAGGTACCATGTACTATGTCATGCTGGGGGGATCGGATGAAATCTTCACTGTCAATACCATTTACGGCAAGCGCCTTAAGCTCACAAGAAATTTGCTCATCAGCGGAAATCTTATAGAAGTATCTGACACCGATAAGCTGAAGAAAATTGAAATCAGGAAGAATGGGGAAGCTTACTGCACCTTTGAAGCGGATTTTTCAGTAAGCGGAGATACCAACAAGGAATGGAATATTACTTATCCGATCGCCATGTCCGGAAATACTTCGGTTATTACTTCTCTGGGTGAAACCTTAGCGGGGCTTACGGTATTCGACCTGTGGGAGGCCAATTGTCAGGACCTTTCTCAGTACGGGCTGGATATCCCGGCGATACAGTACATTTTAACGGACAACAAGGCTACCGCAACCTGTGAATTCGGAAACAAGACCGCTGACGGGGAATTCTACTACTGCACCATCAACGGAGGCAGGGATGTGTACAGACTGGATGCGGACAACATTAACTTTACGGACAACACGGTTCTGGCCTATGCCTACCCCTATGCGTTCTTTGAGACCTATACAACGCTGTCCTCCATTGATATCGAGATTTTCGGAACGGTCAATCAGACCAGGAAGCTGACCTTCCAGTTCGGAGATGACAATGCAGAGCTTCTGAGTCTGGATGGGGTTCCCTCTGTAAAGAAGGATGCGGAAGGCAATACGGTATACGATTATTTGTATGAAATAAAGGGAATCACCACCTATTGCTATGCGCTGCAGATAGACGGCCTGGATGTTTCCGCCACGCTGCCCAAAGGGGACTTGGCCTGCCGGATTACCTATCACCGTCAGGATGGCTCCCAATGTGTTGTGGAAGCCTATGAGCGAGATGCGGCCACCGCATATCTCTATGTGGACGGTGCATATATGGGGGGGTACTGTGACAGCTGGAGAATTTTCAGCGAGACGGATCACCAGGGACTCTGGGGAACCATCAGGGCCTATGAGGCGCTGCTGGAAAAGGCATAAACCTTCTTGTAGATGAATAAGCTTGCCTTGTATGGGCAAGGTGTTGAAAATCGCCGGCATTACAGCTTCCGTTATTATCGGAGCAGGATTTGCCACAGGCAATGAGATCAAAAAATATTTTACGCAGTATGGCGCATGGGGATACGGTATTATGGCCCTGTGCGCCGCTGTGCTGTTTCTGGGCTGCGTTAAGCTTACCGGCAGCGGCACCCGTCCGGGCAAAGCGGTACTGATGCCCTATGTATTCTTTACCTATGTACTGATGCTGGCCGCACTGGGGGATCTGGTACAGAAGAACACAATCTTGCCGGCCTGGACGGGAATCGCCGCGGGTACGGCTGCGGCTGTTCTGGGGGTATTGGCCGGATTCGGAAGGTTTACGAAAATAAGCGGAATCCTCAGCCCTGTTATTGCTTTAAGCCTTACGGCTATCCTGCTGTTTACGGTAAAATGCCCTTTTGCTTCCGAAACACATGTGTACAGCAATGCTGCTGCAGCGGGTCCCGGCACTGCTGTGATATTTTACTGCGGCTATAATTTTTTATCTGCTGTGACGATCCTTCCGGATATCGGTGCGGAATGCAGCCAAAAGCAGAAAACCTTAGGCTGCGGTCTGGGGCTTGCAGGGGTATTTCTCTGTATCCTTGTTATCAACAACGCTTTTTTGCACGTATCGGATATTGCCGAAGCATCGGATATGCCCCTGATCGCACTCATTTTTTCCAAGGGCACGGAATGTCAGAACGCGGTTGCGCTGTCGCTGCTCTCGCTGGTTTTTTTGCTTTCTCTGTGCAGCTCTGCGGTGAGCTTTGCCAGAATGGCTGCGGCGGATAAAAATGAGAGGAGGACAGGGCTTCTTCTGACTGCTTCAGGCATACTTCCGGCCTTTCTGGGATTCGGAACACTGATGGATAAAGTGTATCCTGCTTTCGGCTGTGCGGGGTGCCTCCTCCTTGCGCTGTACTTGACTGGGTATTTCAAAAAGATTATACTTTATCGGAAGAATAAATTCAGGAGCGATTATGGCAGGAGCAGCATCAACAACCAAAAAGCGTAGTATGATAGCGGCTGTTATTTTACTGGCGTTCATCCTATTGGCGGTAGTTCTGTATTTGACGGGAGCCTATGAGGCCCTGATTGTGAGGCTGGGGATCCTTCAGGAGGAAGAAGTAGTCCCGGAGAGTACCTTCTTTGAATATGTTCCCAAGGGCACCGCAGATATGGCAGTACTGGACGGGAATGTGATCATTACAGATGAAAGCGGCGTGTCCTGCTTTAACAAGGACGGAGACTGGCTCTGGAGCAAGGAACTGTCCCTGACCTCGCCTGTTTGCGTCAGCGCCGGAAATGAGGTGCTGATTGCAGATATAGGGGGGACGGGTGTTCACTGCTTTGATAAAAACGGGTTTTTATGGACCTATATTGCAGAGGATACCATAACCGGGATTTCGGAGAACTGTCGGAATGGGAAATTTCTTGTTATCCATAAATCCGCAGGCTATTTATCGGCTGCAACGCTGTTGGATATTTCGTCAGAGGGCAAGGCACTTGCCTCCCGAAAGTTCGGAGAGTGCTATGCGGTATCGGCTTCTTTCACAGAGGACGGAAGTAAGCTTGCTATTACCGGTATCCGCCCGGAGACAGGCACCGTGTCCAATGTGTTTACTTTCATGAAGACTGACAGCTATGATGTGTACAGTACGGAGACGGTTTCCGATGAATTTCTGCCGCTGGTCTCTTTTGCGGATGGGGATCATCTGTTTGCGGCAGGAGGAGAGTCCCTGAGAAGAATTGTAAAGAAGGTCTCGACCGGTACCTCCGGAGACAGCAATGATATCCTATGGAACAGAGACGGCGGCGCCCTGCAGATTGTTGCAGCCTGTTCGGTACCGGGAAAATATTTTATCACGGTTTCGGCAGCTACAGGCGCCGATGAGCATATGGAAGCCTCCTGCGAGGTCAGTATCTATGAGAGCAGCGGTGACAAATACAAATCCTTTTCCGCTCCGGGGGGCATTATAGGAATACGGTTCAGCGGTAAGACGCTGGCGCTCTATACTGAAAATGAGCTTTATGTATATAATATTTCAGGACAGTTGATTGGAAAATTTGATTCCGTGTCACAGATTACCGACGTGGAGTTTCTCTCGGAACGGGTATTTGCTGTGTGCGGAGCGGCGAAAATGGCAAAGGCGGATTTTAAGAGATGACGGTATCTGATATTGTTGTAATTATTATATTTGCGGTAACGGTGGCCGTATGTACGGCGCGCGGTCTGGCGATGACTTTATACTCTACTTTTTCTGCAGTGATCGCGGTGGCGGGAGCTTTTCTGCTGCGGCCTCTGGTGTCAGCAGGCCTGACAGCAGCGGGAGCAGATAACTTCTTCACAGAGGGAATCTACAGACAGCTGGATGCAGCAAGGACGGAGCACTTTCAGAATGCGGCTGCAGGTACGGGAAAGGAACTGGCCGAGGCCCTGAAGCTTCCGGGCTTTCTGCAACGTTTTCTGGAGGATAAGACAGGGGCCTGGACGACCCAGAGCGCCTTTGAAAGTGTTGAACGGGAAATCAGCGAGGCGATATCTTCCCTTCTGGTTAATATTCTTTCCGTGATCCTGCTGATACTGGTAATTCTGCTGGTAATGTTTTTGCTGAGAAATATCCTTTCTGTTTTTTCAAAAATACCTGTAATCAAACAGGTCAATACAGCCGCAGGCTTTTTGACCGGATTGATTATGGCTTTCTTCTGGGTATCGGTCATCGGATTGATTCTGCAGCTTTTTTCTGCTTCGGCAGTCTTTGAAGCGGCTATTCGCAATATAAACAATTCCCTGTTCGCCAAGTATTTTTATGACACAAATGTTTTTATGATTTTACTTTCGAAACTGTAAAAAAATAGTTGACAAGCAGGAATAACCATGGTAGACTACTACTTGCGCTTTTATAAAGATGGAGGTGTTATATAGATGAGAGTAACAGTAACTCTGGCCTGCACAGAATGCAAGCAAAGAAATTATACCAGTAAGAAGAATAAGAAGAACGATCCTGACAGAATTGAAATAAGCAAATATTGTAAGTTCTGCAAAAAGCACACCGCGCATAAAGAAACAAAGTAAGGGGTTTTTATAATGGCAGAAGTGGTGAAAGAAAAAAAGAAGAACTGGTTTGTAAGAGTCGGCTCTAAGATCGGCGGCTTTTTCAAAGGGATCTTCTCTGAATTAAAGAAAGTATCCTGGCCTAACGGCAAGCAGGTAGTTAACAATACGGCATCTGTATTGGTTTTCTGCCTGATTATCGGTGCTGTCATATGGATTTCGGATTTCTTCTTTAAATTTGTCATTGGTCTATTGTTTACCTGACAGGTAAAGGAGGGTTGGCGAAATGTTTATTGAAGATGTATCAGATGATGCCAGGTGGTATGTTGTCCATACTTATTCGGGTTACGAGAATAAAGTAAAGGCCAACCTTGAGCGTGTCATTGAGAACAGAGGCATGCAGGACTACTTTCAGGATATCATCATTCCTATGATGGAGGAAGTGGAGATTAAGGAAGGCCGGGAGAAATCCACATTGAAGAAAGTTTTTCCGGGCTATGTTCTTGTCAAAATGATCCTTACTGATGATACATGGTATGTGGTGAGAAATATCCGGGGGGTTACAGGTTTTGTAGGTCCCGGTTCTAAGCCCAGTCCCTTAACGGAGCAGGAAATCCGTGCATTAGGTGTGGAATTAGTGGATACCGTAGTGGACTATACAGTCGGTGATACGGTTAAGATCATATCCGGCCCGCTGGAGAATTTTACCGGTGTGGTTGAGGATGTAAGTGTTGAGAAGGAAAGAGTGAAGGTGCTGGTATCCATGTTCGGACGTGAGATATCCGCGGAGCTTGAGTACTCACAAATTCAAAAGATATTTTAATTTATCTTTATATTATTTATTATTTTTGGGAGGTGGACATCAATGGCCAAAAAAATTATTGCTTATATTAAGCTGCAGATTCCCGCAGGAAAGGCAACGCCAGCTCCACCGGTAGGACCAGCCTTAGGCCAGCATGGCTTAAATCATATGGCATTTTGTAAGGAATTTAATGAGAGGACTAAGAATGACGCAGGTTTGATTATTCCTGTTGTTATTACCGCTTATGCGGACAGAACCTTCTCCTTCATTACAAAAACTCCTCCGGCAGCAGTTTTGCTTAAGAAAGCCTGCAAAATTGAGAGCGGATCCGGCAAGCCGAACCGCGACAAGGTTGCAACGATCTCCAGAGCAGAGGTTGCAAAAATCGCAGAGCAGAAAATGAACGACTTGAATGCCAACGACATTGAAGCCGCAACAAGCATGATTGTCGGAACAGCGAAAAGTATGGGTATCGTAGTAACGGACTGATACTGGTTGGACTGATATGGTAGGAAATAAACCATAAAAGGAGTGTGAATGAAGTGTTTAGAGGTAAAAAGTATCAGGACAGCGCTAAGCTGATCGACTTTTCCAAATTATATGATGCCGATGAGGCCGTAGCATTGGTAGTTCAGACTGCCAAGGCGAAGTTTGATGAGACCATAGAAGCTCATTTCAGACTGGGTGTAGACTCCAGGCACGCTGACCAGCAGGTAAGAGGCGCGGTAGTTCTTCCCCACGGAACCGGTAAGAAGATCAGAGTTCTTGTTATCGCCAAGGGCGATAAAGCTTCTGAGGCTGAGGCCGCAGGCGCTGATTATGTAGGCGCGGAGGACATGGTAGCGAAGATCCAGAACGAAAACTGGTTTGATTTCGATGTTGTTGTTGCTACTCCGGACTGCATGGGTCTGGTAGGCCGTTTGGGTAAAGTATTAGGTCCGAAGGGCTTAATGCCGAACCCGAAAGCAGGAACAGTTACGATGGATGTAACGAAAGCGATTAATGATTTGAAAGCAGGTAAGATCGAGTACAGACTGGATAAGACAAATATTATCCACTGTCCTATCGGAAAGGCCTCTTTCGGACCTGAAAAATTAGGCGAGAACTTTAAAGCATTGTTTGACGCGATTGCAAAAGCAAGACCTGCTGCTGCAAAGGGTCAGTATATGAAGAGTGTTGTTATTACAGCAACCATGGGTCCCGCTATTAAGATCAATGCCTCAAAGGGCAACTGATTTTAATATATAAAAATTTGGATTGATGCCAAAGACCGCAGGTGTTATTAAGGAAAAGCTTAGTATGGAAATCCTGCAGAGGTGTTGTCTTTAAGTTATCAGACTTAATTGCCCTCCGTGCGTCTTTGCGCAGGAGGGCTTATTGTTTACGTAAGGACAATGAGCATCTCAATGAAATATTTTTGGAGGAGGTGTTTGTGAATGCCAAGTGAGAAAGTTTTAAAGGAAAAGGAAGCTTTAGTAGCTGCTATTGCCGAGGACATCAAGAATTCTTTGACGGTTGTCTTTATGGACTACAGAGGAATTACTGTTGAGCAGGATACAGAGCTGAGAAGCGCTCTGCGTAAAGCAGGTGTTGAGTACAAGGTAACAAAGAATTCCCTTACTGAAAAAGCCATTGCGCAATTGGGTATTGAAGGTGTTGCCGATTATCTGAAGGGTCCTACTGCTATTGCATACTGCAAAGAGGAATATACAGCCGGACCTAAGATCCTGGTTGATAATGCAAAGAAGCTTGAGAACCTTACTGTTAAGGGCGGAATCATGGACGGGGCTGCAATCGATGTGGCTACAGTAGAAAAGTTAGCGAAGATTCCTTCCAAGGAAGTTCTTATTGCCCAGGTTCTTGGTTCCCTGCAGGGTACAATCCGTGCATTGGCTGTGGGTCTGAATGCTGTTCGTGAACAGAAGGAAAGTGCATAAGCACAAAATTTATTATTCTATTAAAATGGAGGTATATGAAAATGGCAAGTGAGAAAATTGCAAAGTTTATAGAAGATATCAAGGCTATGTCCGTTATGGAGCTGGCTGAGTTGGTTTCCGCAATCGAAGAGGAATTCGGTGTATCCGCTGCTCCTGTAGCAGTTGCAGGCGGTGCTGTTGCGGCAGCTGCTGATGACAGTGGCGCTGCTGAGCAGACAGAATTCGATGTAATTCTGAAGAGTGCCGGCGAGTCCAAGATGAATGTTATCAAGGTAGTTAAGGAAATTACCGGCGCTGCTTTGATGGATGCCAAGAAGATGGTTGACGGTGCACCCGCTACAATCAAAGAGAAGGTATCCAAGGATGAGGCTGCTGCTATCGAGGAGAAACTTAAGGCAGCCGGCGCAGAGGTTGAAGTTAAGTAAGATACAAAACATACGGCCTGATCAAAAGGAAGACTGCGGTCTTCCTTTTTTTGTGAATATTTTAGAACAATAAAAAACACTTTGTGAATTGACCGGAAAACCCTTGTGACTGTTCCTGATGAAATGTTATACTTTGTACAGTTTTAATAGCGAGGTGCTATCATATGTGTAGAACTTTTTTCAGGCAGATCATTACCGTATTGCTGATTGCTGTGCTTCTGATAACCTCCGTCCCTGTTATGGCAGGTGCTTCTGAAGAGAACAGTCCCCAATATTTATATGCCGTGGGATATTTAGACGCGAATCAATTTATCTCCCGGTACGGCATGAAAGGCTCTGTGGTATCGCAAAAAGGCTCCTTTATGGGCTCCGGAAGTGTGTTCAACCGGGAGAATAAGGATTATACCGTTATTGTGCGGGGCGATATTAGCGGGGACGGACGGATTACCTCTGCGGACTATCTTGGACTGAAACGCAGCTTTAACGGGTCAGATCTTTCGGACATCGCCGCTCTGGCGGGAGATATTAATGGGGATAACCGTTTAACTTCCACCGACTATCTGAGTATTAAAAAGTATTTTGACGGAACAAAAGAACTTTGGGATGCGGACACCTATGTAGGCGAGCGCTATATGAGTTACCGCATATGGAATTTTTCCATCACTTCCATGTCGAATATAAAATCTATTGTTGACGCGGCAAAGAATGTGGGCTTTAATGCCATCAATCTGCATATTCCCTGGTACCACGTGGAAAAAGAAGACGGGGTTTATGACTATAGTGCCTTTGATCCCATGGTGGATTATATTGTCAATGAGAAGGGCATGAGCTGCGCTATTATCCTGTATATGGGGCGGATTCCTTCTGAGGATAAGGTTTTGTCCGATGAGGACTATGACCGCGATCCCAATGGCAATCTGTCTTACGGTACAGGCAACGACCGAACAGGTATTTCTTTTTCCAGTGAAAAGGCTGTCTCCAAATGTGTGGATTTTTATGAGGATGCGGTGAAGCATTTTGACTCTTTATACGGCAGAAATATTATGCTGTATTTGCCCTGCTTTTCCACTTATAACGAAACGGAATACTCTGTCAACGGCAACTTCGACTATGCGCACTGTGCCATAGAAGGCTTCCGGGCTTTCCTCCGTGAGAAGTACGGCAGTATTGACAATTTCAATCAAAAGCTCGGGGTGAACTATGCTTCCTTTGATTCCGTGAATCCTCCTTATACTCCTACTACTATGGATAACATGGGGATTCTGTGGTATCAATACCGCCATGGAAAATTGAAAAACATCATTGATAAATTAGCCGCTGCACAGCATACCGCCTGCCCCGATACAAAGTTTTGTGTGCAATTTGGAAGTGTTCACGACAGCGTCTCTGTTCGGAGAGGAACCTATGACTTTATGGATCTTTGTGAAAATGCAGATGTTATCTGGGTGGATGACGGTCCGAACAGCAGGTGGGACTGGTCAATGGATTATT
>CBCSVZ010000005.1:0-16829 GCA_965143695.1 uncultured Oscillospiraceae bacterium | reverse complement strand
AAAAATGAAATGTCCGTACTGTGATACGGAATTTGAGATGGAGACGCTCAAAAACTATGACAGCGAACTCCAACACCAGCCGGAGGAGGATATGCGGTGGGAAAGCGCTGCCGGCGCCGAGTGGCAGGAGAGCGAAACAGAGGGACTGCGCTCCTATGTCTGCAAATCCTGCGGCGGTGAAATTGTAGGTGACGAGAATACGGCCGCCACCTCCTGTCCCTTCTGCGGGAATCCTGTTGTGATGATGGGACAGTTCTCCGGTGCCTTAAAGCCGGACTATGTGATCCCCTTCAAGCTGGATAAAAAGGCAGCGAAGGCGGCGCTGAACAAGCATTACGGCGGTAAGAGGCTGCTTCCCAGGGCCTTTAAGGATCAGAACCATATCGACGAGGTTAAGGGCGTATATGTGCCCTTCTGGATCTTTGACGCAGACGCAGACGCCAGTATCCGTTACAAAGCAACCCGCGTACGTGCCTGGAGCGACCGGGATTACGACTATACGGAGACCAGCTTTTTCTCGGTTACCCGGGGCGGCAGTATCGGTTTTGAACGGGTGCCGGTGGATGGCTCCACAAAAATGCCGGACGATCTGATGGAATCTCTTGAGCCTTTTGATTTTTCCGAAGCGGTGGATTTTCAGACGGCCTACCTGGCCGGATATCTGGCGGATAAATACGATGTGGACGCGGAACAGAGTATCGGCCGTGCCAATGAAAGAATCAAGCAAAGCACGGAGGATGCCTTCGCTGCAACAGTACAAGGCTATGCCTCGGTCACACCGGAGGCAACCGGTATCCGCTTGCAGAACGGCCGGGCCAAATATGCGCTGTATCCCGTATGGATCCTGAACACCAAATGGAAAGGCAAAAAGTACACCTTTGCCATGAACGGTCAGACCGGAAAGCTGGTGGGAGACCTGCCGCTTGACAAGGCTGCCTACAAAAAATGGCTGCTCGGCTTAACCGGAATGATAGGGGCTGCGGCGTTTGCGGTTTCCTATCTGCTGTGGCTGCTGTAAGGAGGTGCGGACAATGAAAATCAGAAAGAACATATTTACAGGTCTGTTTGAGCTGCTCCTTTGTATGGCGACGGCGGTTCCGGTATTTGCCGTAAGTGATCTGCCAAGGCTGGTGGACAATGCCGATCTGCTCACAGACAGTGAGGAAAGCGTCCTGCTGGCCAGGTTAGATGAAATCAGTCAAAGGCAGCAAACGGATATTGTTGTGTTGACGGTGGATTCTCTGGACGGGGAAAGCCCAATGGAGTATGCCGATGATTTTTACGACTACAACGGTTACGGCTTCGGAGATAACAACGACGGTGTGCTGCTCCTTGTCAGTATGGAGGACCGGGATTGGTGGATGTCTACTACCGGTTACGGCATCACTGCTATTACGGATGCCGGGATCGAATACATATCGGAAGAATTTCTGCCTGACCTGAGTGACGGTGATTATGCGGAAGCCTTTCAGACCTATGCCAAGCTGTGTGACGAATTTATCACACAGGCCAAAACGGGACAGCCCTATGATGAAGGTCATATGCCAAAGGAGCCGTTTAACATTGCGTGGAACCTTTTTATTGCCTTTGTCATTGGCCTTGTGGTTGCTTTGATTGTGACAAATATCATGAAAAACAAGTTGAAAACGGTGCGGTTCCAGTCTGCGGCGGGCAATTATATAAAGGCGAACAGTATGAATGTGACCGAGAGCCGGGATCTGTTTCTTTATACCCATGTTGACCGGCATGCAAAGCCGAAAGAAACAAGCAGCAGCTCCGGGGGTTCCGGCACGCACACATCTTCCTCCGGCTGGACACACGGGGGAGGCGGCGGAAAATTTTAACTTATGGAAAGGAGAAAGAGAAGATGAACCTGATTGGCAAATGGAAAGTGAAAGAGGTGCTCCGTTTTACCGTGGAAAATGGTATGGAGTGGAAAACGGTAGAGGAACTTGCTGCTGCAGGTGCGGAGGAACAGGAGCTTGCCCCGTACCGGGACAGCATCACTATTTTCACTGAGGACGGCCTTGTGGAAACGCTGATGTCTTTCCCTGCCGAATACACACAGGAACAGATTGACGGTGCGGTGGCCGAAGGAATGAAGATCCGCGACGGCATGGCGGTCATCGGGACAACGGAATGGAAGCGTGAGGACGGAAAAAATCTGTATAATACCGGACACGAAGGCGAAATATTTGGGGAAGAGGTTTCCCCGTGGATCGAGATCAAGGAAATCGGTGATATGATCGAGCTGGAAGCTCTGCGCTATGTACGCGCGGAATAACAGAACCAAGGAGGAGTTTTTATATGGCATTTTTTGATAAACTGAAAAATCAGGCCGCTGCCGCTGTTGCGGGAGCGGTAAAGCAAACGGCGGCCAATATAGGCAGCAAAACTGAAAAAATCGTTTTCCCGGACCTTCCCGAAAGTCTGGATGCTTTCAAAGCGCTGCCTCAGGCGGCACTCTCCACGCCCTTTGATACAGCGGCGCTGACCGTTGTCGCCCTGTGTCTTTACCCGACAGACAAGGAACTTTGTTTCCGGATGCTGGACTGTCTGCGCGGGCCGAGGCCTATGAACGGCATGGATAAGCAGTTCATTTCCGACCGATTCCGTGACAAGGACTATGTGCCGCGCTCCTATTTTGACGGAGCTGTGCCGGGTAATGACTATATGCCGACAACACCCTACACGGTTACGGTGAAGTCTGATCCCCATTCCTATGATGAGCAGGGCATTGCAAAGCTGTTTATTCCTTCCGGCGGCGCGGATGATCCGCGGCCGATCAAGCTGCGGCAGGCAAAGGACGGAAAGTGGTATCTCTGGGAGCAGTTTCTTCTGTCCGGTATCCGTCAGCCTGAGAGCAGTAATCCCTGGGCGTAATAAAAAGGGCTGCTTTTTGGTTCAAGTCTGTGATAATGGATGCGGAGATAAGCGGGGCGGGTCTAGGGCTCGCCCCGCTAAGACTTGCCCGCCTTTCTTTTAATTTCACCAACTAGCTTATGTACTGTTGTAGCCGGACACATTTGTGACGGGATTGCTTTTTCTTCTCTCAGACACTGCTCATATTTCTGAGTCGCAATCTGAAGTGCTTTATCTTCATCTCCGCATTCACAGAGTCTTTTGTACATATCTGAATCGGTTTTTGAATATTCCTGACCGGTTTTTGCTTTATACAACTCACCGAATTTTGTACAGCATGTCCAGGATTCTTGTATTACTGGCATATTGCCAAAATATGCGAACATCCAGATTTCAAAGCATGGATTTGACCAACCGACGTTAATCCCTGCTTTTTCAGCATCTTTAATTATCTGATCGAAATTCGGTACTTGATCACGGTCAAACACAATCCAAGGAATACGATATTGTGCTTCATATGCTGTCATTTCCAGGCACTTCTGAATCAGATTCTGTGTCTTAGTTTCGATAACCTTAATAACAAGTTTTTTCTTAGTATCTTCCGGAATGCGATGTACTGCACGTTGATCTCTGGTTTTTCTGTTACCTGTTCTGTCTTTGCGTGCCATATGTTATTGCTCCTTGAGAAAGTCGATTGTCTTCAAGGATGGAATTGCACCGTACTTTCCCAACAAATAATTTTTTTCATAACATTCATCCTTACGAATGCGAGAACCATCCTCGTCGACAAAATCAGCCAGGGAGTATAATGTAGAAAGTCCCATATCGTCTTTCTCTGTAAACCAGATTTCATCACGACGTAACAGTTGATTTGATAATTGCCATGTGTCATGTGTTGTAAATACAAGCTGGGCATGATTAACATTGATGTCCGGATTAAGAAAAGTAAGAATAAAGTTACGGACAAGCAGAGGATGTAACCGAGCATTTAATTCATCAATGAAGAATACGCCACCGTTTTGTAATACCTCTTGCAGTTCCGGATAAAGAGAGAACATTTTCAGAGTGCCGGCCGATTCATGGGTCAGTGGTATTTTTGCCATTTCGTCGGAACCTATTTTTTTATGCAGCGCATCAATCAGATACTTTTCTTCTTTAGAATCTTCTTGGGTCGGAAGTTTTGTTATTTCAAATCCCTTTATCGTTTCATCAAAAGAGGAGAAATAATTTACAACATTTTCTCTGACTTTTTCGTCTTCAACAAATCCTGTAGGAAGGACACGGGACATAAAGAAGTTTGTGACAACATTTCCAAAGTCAGTAAATTCATTATTTAAAAACCAGTCTCTTACAAGCTTACATTTTGCAACTTTCAATTTTGCGCCTAATGAAACAATCAGAACCTGCTTTTCCAATGCAATTTCAATATTTTCTCTACTGGTTTTGGGAATGCCTGTAAGATCAAGAGTCTCTTCACCTCTGTAAAATATTGTAGAATATTTACGGGCTGTTTTGGCCTTATAATTTAACCATTCTTCCGTAACACCAGTTTGACCAATACAGAAACCATAATTATAACACTTTTCTGTTTTATCACCAGGAATAGTAAAATACACTTCAAAACTTGTATCTGCAGATTCAGAGGAAATATCAAAAAGGAATGGACATGGTCTGATATCATCAAAATCCTTTTCTTCATCTCCATATTTGAAAGAGTTTACTACATATTCACTCATGTATTCAAAGGCACCGTAAACATTAGATTTTCCACTTGCATTTGCACCGTATACTGCAGCGACAGGCAATATTTTCTCACTGCCGACGGATATAACACGTTCTGAGAATTCTGTCATTTTTGTAGCAGAGAGATCTAGTGTAGTCTCATCACGAAACGATTTGAAATTTTTAAAGTTAAATTGAATTAACATAGGATTAAACCTTCCTTTCACGTTCTATTATACACAATTAGCAGCAAAAATCAACATTTAAATGTGATTTTTTCTCATTTAGATGTTGATTGTTCTTGGCTTTCTATTTTGGACATTTTTTTATATTTGTATGCAGATCTATCTATCATAATCCAAACTGAATCCGGAAGCATATAATGACAGCTTGCTTATTTCGTGCAAATTTTTTCACAGAACCGGCAAGCGGACAGGAGTTCTGTGTAACAGGCAATAGGAGAAGGAGCGAATTTTTTCACAGAAGTAGCTTGCAAGGGCCAGTTCTGTGGAATAAAAAAGGGCAAATGTGCAGGATTTTTTCACAGAACCGGCAAGCAGACGGGAGTTCTGTGTAACAGGCAATAGGAGAAGGAGCGAATTTTTTCACAGAAGTAGCTTACACAGGCTAGTTCTGTGGAATAAAAAAGGGTAAATGTGCAAGGGGACTTCACAGAAGTGGCTTGCAGAGGGGAGTTCTGTGTAAAAATCGGCAATTTACAGGGGGGCTTCCTTCATAAAACGCGCTTTTGCATTTCTTTCAAAATCATGTTATAATAAGACTCAACAATACGATAATAAATATAGGAGTGATCATGATGACAGGCGATGGCGGCGGTGACAACACTGACATGAAGCTGCTGGATGCGGCATTGCAGAAAAAATCAGTAAAGTTAGTCGTTATGCATCTGGAAAAGAAAATTGACCCGGAGACACCCGGCATTGGTAATTTATGTGCCTGGCTGGAGGAAATGGAAAAGCTTTTGGCAAAGGAGGACTTTGTGAAAGCCGAGTATGTTGAGATGAGAAGGAAGCTTTACGATGCGATTGAGTGGATTCCTGACGTAGAGGTAAGACACCGGCTCAGAAACTCCTGGTACAGCTACGGAAAGGCTCTGGAGAAAAAGGCCCCGAGAAATCCTGTATGACAACGGAAGAAAATGTATGACGACAAATGCGCCCAAAGACTTGACAATAGAGCTTTTGGGCGCATATCATATGGAGCTGTAAAATAAAACTTACGGAGACAGAGAATGCGGATCGGAATCAGCGGCGGAACATTTGACCCCATACACATGGGACATATCGAAAGCGCCTTGGCGGCGCAAAAAGCTTTACAGCTGGACAAAGTCCTCTTTGTCCCCGGAGGAGAGCCTCCCCACAAGCTGGACAGGAGGGTCACGCCGGGGAAGGACAGGCTCGCAATGCTGCAAAGCGCCGTTGCGCCCTATGAGGGCTTTGCAATTTCGGAATATGAGCTATGGAAGCAGGCGTATTCTTACAGCATTGACACCGTGAGACATTTTACCCGGGAATACGGAAGCGGGACAGAGCTCTTCTATATTACAGGGGCCGATGTGGTAGGCGAGCTGGAGCACTGGAAGGACTGGGAGGAGCTGTTCCGGCTTTGCAGCTTTGCGGTACTGATGCGCCCCGGATACGACCGGGCACAGTTTCTGAAGGATATTGCCCGTCACAGACAGAACGGTGCACGGATATACCCGGTGGAGGGACCCCTTGTGGACATTTCTTCCGAACGGATACGGACCGCTGTCGGGAACGGACGCATTGAGGAGGTTGCCGCGTATTTGCCCCGGGGTGTGCGGCAATATATAGAGGAAAGACAGCTTTATACAAAGCCTGCGCCCTTTGATGAGGAGTACGCGCTTCAGAACATGAAGCTCCGGCTAAAGCCCGAACGGTATCAGCATACCCTGCGGGTGGCAGCGGAAGCCATGAAAATCGGTCAGCGCTTTGGAATCGACCCGGAGAAGTGCCGGTTAGCGGGACTGTTGCATGACTGCGGCAAGGATGTCACGGAGCATCAGCTTCACTGGCTGGCTCCGGAGCTCGTGGACCTGGGCAGACCCGAGAAGGGCGGAAATCCTGCTATTGTACACGGGCCGGCAGGGGCTGTTATTGCGAACAAAAAATATGGTATAATAGATACCGAAATACTGGAGGCGATCCGGTGTCATGTAACAGGCGCTCCTGACATGGGGCCCGTGGCGCAGGCAGTATTCATTGCGGATTATACGGAGCCCGGCAGAGTCGGCGCTTCCTTTAACAGAATAAGGCAGGCACTGAGACAGGCAGAGCAATGTCCGGAGGGACTTTACGGTACAGTCGTTACGGCCTGTGACGAGAGTATCAAATTTGTCCTATCCAAGGGCCAGGTGCTGCATACGGCAGTATTGGAAACAAGAAACAGCTTTTTGATCAAGAAGGAGGACGCAAAATGAATTCCGGAGAAATGGCTGAGAAAATCTCAGCGATCATGGACAGCAGAAAGGCAAAGAATATAGAGGTGATCGATACCGCAAAGCTCACCGATGTGACGGACTATTTTATTATATGCAGCGGTACATCTACCACCCATGTAAGAGGTATCGCAGACGAGATCGAGGCCAAGATGGAGGAGGCCGGAGTAAAATGTGCCCATACAGAGGGCTATGATACGGCGAGCTGGATCCTGTTGGATTTTATTGATGTGGTGGCCCATGTATTTTTGGAGGATCAGAGAGCATTTTACAATCTGGAGAGACTTTGGAAGGATAGTGCAGGTAAGATAAAGGCCCATGATTGATATTGATATTGTTATTTATGATTTTGACGGCGTGATCGCAGATACCGCCGCAGATATCGCGGGCGCCGTTCAGGCGGCGCAGAAGCAGTACGGAGCCCGGGTCATGGATATTCCCACGATTATTTCCCATGTGGGGTTCGGGGCCAGGTATCTGCTGCGTCAGTGTCTGCCGGATCTTGCGCCGGAGAGACAGGAAGAAGCACTTGCCTGGTATAAAGAATTTTACCGGCAGCACAGTAAGGTAAAGACGGAGCTGTATCCTACCGTCCGGGAGACACTGGAGAAGATCCATACCGCCGGCGTGCCCCAGTTTGTGGTTTCCAACAAGCCGGAGCCCATTACGCGCAAGCTGGTGCAGGAGCTGGGCGTGGCACACTGCTTTACAGGGGTGTTGGGGCCTGAGTCTCTGACCCATATGAAGCCCGATCCCGAGGGGCTGGTAAAATGTATGGAGCTTGCGGGCCGCAGGAAAGGCCTTATGGTGGGAGACTCCTTTACGGATATACAGGCGGGCAGAAGTGCGGGCATACACACCTGCGGCGCGCTGTACGGCATCGGAAACAAAGAAAAGCTCCGGGCAGAACATGCAGATTTTTATGTAGAAGAATTAGGTGAAATTTTTGAACATATCCGGGTGTAGGGAAATTCTGAATAAAAACAGAAAATATATACTGATCGGGGCCTTCGGTCTGCTGCAGACCCTGAATATGTTTGCCCTGCACCTGTTTATCGGAAAGCGTTTTCTCGAATACGGAAAAGTCATATTGGCAGTCATAAACGCTCCGGGAATCCGGTATAATACTCCGGAGTACTACAGAGCCCTGGACGTCACGGCCTTTTGGCTTTCTGTGCTGATCGGCGGTCTGCTGGTGCTGGCAGTGAACAAGCTCCTGGAAAAGCTGTCGAGAGAATTTCAGCTTTTGGATAAGATCCTATATGTAGGAGCGATTCCCGCGGCCTTCTGCGCCTTTCACCTGTTAGGTGTTCTGGGACTGTGGATTTTCAACAGAAATGTATCCGGATGGCTCCTGCCCATGCTGGCCTATGCTGTAGGTACGGGGTTGTGGGCGCTTTCGGTACGCAAAGAATTTTTTATCAAGGAAGGGAATACGGAATGACGGTACAGGAGTTGACTGAAAAATACGGACAGCAGCAGTTGCTGCAATATTGGGACGATCTGTCTCAGGAGGAGCAGCAAAGGCTTTCTGAGGACATTTCAAGCATTGATTTTGCGCTCATGGAGCAGCTTTATCAAAACGCCGGGGCAAGCCCCGTGGTGACGGAGGATATCCGTTTGACTCCCATGCCCTGTACAGATGCCACTTCCATGTCAGCGGAAGAGAAAGAACGGCTGTGCCGCAAGGGTATGAGCGTACTTTTGAAGGGAAAGATGGCCGCACTGACCATGGCGGGAGGTCAGGGAAGCAGGTTGGGACACGACGGGCCCAAGGGAACCTATGACATCGGACTTCCCAGTCACAAATCCCTCTTTGAAATACAGTGCGACGGTCTGAAGAAGGTCTCCATGGAGGCAGGCCGTGTGGTTCCCTGGTATATTATGACCAGCGAGATCAACCACAGAGATACGGTGGACTTCTTTGAAGCACATAACTATTTTAACTATCCCAAGGAGAGTATCTGCTTCTTCCCCCAGACCATGATCCCCGTTATGAGCAAGGAAGGAAAGCTTTTGCTGGAGTCTCCCTCCAAGGTACTCAGAAGCCCTAACGGCAACGGGGGCCTGTTCCAGTCCATGAAGCGCTCAGGGGCGCTGGAGGATATGAAGAAAAAGGGTGTGGAGTGGCTGTTCATCTGCGGAATCGATAACTGTCTGGTACAGATGGCAGATCCGCTGTTCATGGGATATACACTGGATGCCGGCAAGAAGGTTTCCGCCAAGTCCTATATCAAGCGGGGGCCGGGAGAGAAGGCAGGCATTTTCTGCTTCCGAAACGGCAGACCGGGTGTTATCGAATATACGGAAATTCCAAAGGAATATGCGGAAATGCAGGATGACAGGGGCGTATGGGTCTACGGTGATACCAATGTGCTCAACTACATATTCCGGCTGGATGTCATAGAAGAGCTGGCCTCCTCAAAGGGTATGGACTATCATACGGCAGTAAAGAAGATCACATTTTACCGCGACGGGCAGCAGGTGACCTCGACAGAGCCGGACTCCTACAAGTTCGAGCTGTTTCTGTTCGACTGCTTTATGATGCTGGAGGACCTGGGGGTGCTGCGTATTGAAAGAACCCACGAGTTCGCGCCGGTCAAGAACAAGACCGGAGAGGACAGTGCGGAGCTGGCTCTGCAGATGTTTACGGAAAGACAGCGGGAGCTGAAAGCCCGGGGGGAGTGGAAGGAGTACACAGACGAAGAATTTTCCGCCATGTGCAATCCCAGACTCAGAAAAGCCCAGCAGGCCATGCTGGAGATCCTGGACGAATTTGACCGGGTGTGCAGGGAGAACGGTATTCAGTATTTTCTGTCCGGAGGCTCGGTGCTTGGCGCTGTCAGACACGGGGGCTTCATTCCCTGGGATGATGACATTGACATCGGCATGTGCCGGGAGGAGTACGAAAAGTTCCTGGCCTGTGCGGGTAAAATGGACGGCAGGTTCTGTTTACAGTGCGAGGACAACGACCCTTCCTATCCGCTGGTAGTACCCAAGATCCGCATGAAGAACACCAGATTTGTGTGCGCGGACTATGCGGGCAACGAAAATATCGGTCAGGAGCTCAGTATTGACCTTGTGATCTATGACAATGTGCCCAACGATCCGGAGGCCCGGCGCAAGCACAAAAAACAGCTGAATCTCTATGACCAGGCTATAAGATACAAGTACGGCGTAAAGCAGCAGTTTGGCTTTGTAAAGAACCTGATTATTAAACTCTTCGCCCTGCGGTCCCCGGAGAAGCTGAAGGCAAAGCGCAGAAGTCTTATGAAGGATGCCCACCTTGCCAACAGGGAGCCCGACCGGTATATGAGCGCTCTGCTGGTAGTGGTTTATGATAAGATCATGTACCCGGTGGAGGTCATAAGAGAACCTGTGATCCGGGAGGACATTACCTTCGAGGGCAGACAGCTTCCTGTGCCTGCAGATCCCGAACGCTTTCTGCAGATCCAGTTCGGCGATTATATGCAGCTGCCTCCGCCGGAAAAAAGAATTACGCATAATGTGATTGTCATAGAGTGCTGATCGGCAATTGTAATCACGGAAAGCGCTGCCGTATTTCCCGCGGACAGCGCTTTTTATTGCATTTTACCGTAAAATGTGATAAATTATCCGTGTACTTTTGTCAACATAAAGGAGAGGAAAATGAGCAATTCGAAAATTCAAATGAAGACGCCGCTGGTTGAGATGGACGGCGATGAAATGACCAGAATTGTCTGGGAGAAAATAAAAGATATTCTGATATTTCCCTATGTAGATCTGAAGTCCGAGTACTACGATCTGGGGCTGGAGAACCGGGACGCTACGGATGATCAGGTCACCAGAGACAGCGCAGAGGCGACCAAGAAATATGGTGTTGCGGTAAAATGTGCCACCATTACGCCGAATGCCGCCAGGGTCGAGGAATTCAAACTGAAGAAAATGTGGAAGAGCCCTAACGGCACTATCCGTTCCATGCTGGACGGGACGGTGTTCCGGGCGCCGATTCTGGTAAAAGGCATTTCTCCGCTGGTAAAGGGCTGGGAGGCACCGATTGTCATTGCAAGACATGCCTACGGCGATATTTACTCCGCTGTGGATACCAAGGTGGAGAAGGGCGGAAAGGCAGAGCTGGTGATTACACAGCCTGACGGGGAGAAAAAAACGATCCTTATACACGATTATGAAAAGTCAGGCGGTATTGCCATGGGTATGCACAATGTGGATGCTTCCATTGAGAGCTTTGCAAGAGCCTGCTTTGAATATGCGCTTTCCTCTAAAATGAGTCTGTGGTTTTCTTCCAAGGATACCATATCGAAAACATACGACCATCATTTTAAAGATGTATTCCAGGATATTTACGATGCAGAATATAAAGAGAAATTTGAAGCGCTGGGCATTGAGTATTTCTATACACTGATCGACGATGCCATTGCAAGAGTTATGAAATCCAAGGGCGGTTTTATCTGGGCCTGTAAAAATTATGACGGCGATGTATTTTCCGACATGCTGGCCACTGCCTTCGGCAGTCTGGCGATGATGACCTCCGTGCTGGTATCTCCCAACGGCTGGTACGAGTACGAAGCGGCCCATGGCACGATTCCCAGACACTATCACAAATATCTGGCAGGCGAAAAGACCTCCACCAACCCCATTGCTACGATCTTTGCATGGACAGGCGCTTTCAAAAAGAGAGGCGAAATGGACGGTCTGCCGGAACTGGTCCGCTACGGAGAGAAGATCGAACAGGCGGTACTGGATACGGTGGGTGACGGTTATATGACAGGCGATTTGGCTCTGATTTCCCAGCTGCCCGAAAAGCATGTACTGGGACTGGAGGAGTTTTTAAATAAAGTTGCAGAAAGGTATGAGAAGTTATGAGTTTTTTGAAGTTTGATTATAAGAAGGCGGAGCCTTTTCTGAAGGATTATGAGGTTACCTCACAGCAGGATATGGTTACGGCCGCACACAACATCCTGCATAATAAGACCGGAGCTGGCTCCGATTTTCTGGGCTGGCTGGACTGGCCTGTTTCCTATGATAAGGAAGAGTACGGCAGAGTAAAGAAAGCCGTTGCAAAGATCCGCAGTGATTCGGATGTGCTGATCGTGATCGGTATCGGCGGTTCCTATCTGGGAGCGAGAGCTGCCATTGAAATGCTCTCTTCTTCTTTTTCCAATCTGGACAATATGAAGAACAATAAGAACCCTATGGTGTTCTTTGCAGGCTGCAATTTAAGCGCGACCTATCTGGCAGATCTGATGGATCTGGTTGACAGCTACGATGTTTCCCTGAATGTGATTTCCAAGTCCGGAACCACTACAGAACCTGCCGTAGCTTTCCGGCTTCTGAAAGAGAAAATGGAGCATAAGTACGGCAAGAAGGAAGCTGCCGGAAGAATATACGCTACTACAGACAAGGCGCGGGGCGCTTTGCGCACGCTGGCTGTCAAGGAAGGCTATGAGACCTTTGTGATTCCTGACGACGTGGGCGGCAGATTTTCTGTGCTGACACCTGTGGGACTTCTGCCTATCGGCGTAGCCGGTGCGGATCTGGATGCCATTATGGAAGGGGCTAAGGCCGCTTATGAGAAATATCAGAGTCCCAAGCTTTCCGAAAATGACTGCTATGCCTATGCCGCGGCCAGAAATGCACTTTACAAAAAGGGAAAAGTAATAGAGATCATGGTAAACTACGAGCCCGGACTGCACTTTGTAACGGAATGGTGGAAGCAGCTCTACGGAGAAAGCGAAGGGAAAGACGGCAAGGGAATCTTCCCGGCAGGGGTTGATTTTACCACAGACCTGCACTCTATGGGCCAGTATATACAGGACGGCATGAGAGATTTGTTTGAGACAACGATCCTGGTGGAGAATCCCCGCCGCAAGATCATAATCGGGGCAGACGAGGAGAACCTGGACGGACTGAACTTCCTGGCAGGCATGGATATGAATGAGGTCAATAAAAAGGCTTCTCAGGGAACCCTGCTGGCACACACCGACGGTGGCGTACCGAATCTTTCCCTGACCATTCCCGCCATGGATGAATACTCCTTCGGCGCTATGGTGTACTTCTTTGAAAAGGCCTGCGGCATCAGCGGCTACCTGCTTGGGGTAAACCCGTTTAATCAGCCGGGTGTGGAGGCCTATAAAAAGAACATGTTTGCACTTTTGGGCAAGCCGGGATATGAAGAGAGAAAAGAAGAGTTGGAGGCAAGACTATGATCGTTAAGGTTTGTGAAGATTACGCGGAAATGAGTTATATGGCGGCAGAGGCAATTGCTGCCGAGATGGAGAAGAAAAAGAATTTTGTATTGGGTCTGGCCACAGGCTCCACTCCCGTAGGAACCTATGGCAATCTGGTTGAAATGAATAAACAGGGCCGGTTGGACTTTTCCGATGTAAAGACCTTTAATCTGGATGAATATTGCGGACTTTATCCCAGCCATGATCAAAGCTTCAACTACTTTATGTATATGAATCTGTTTAACTACATCAATATCAAAAACGAGAATGTGCATGTGCCCTTTGGCATGGCCAGAGACTATGATACCTGGTGTAAGGGCTATGAAGAGGCAATCGCCGCAGCCGGCGGTCTTGATCTTCAGCTTCTGGGAATGGGAAGCAACGGCCATATCGGCTTTAACGAGCCTGCGGAGGAATTCGCCGAGATCACTCATACGGTTCAACTGACGGAATCCACCATAAAGGATAATTCCCGGTTCTTCGCCCGTATAGAGGATGTACCGACAAGTGCCGTTACAATGGGTATCGGAACTATCATGCGTGCCCGGAAGATCGTTATGGTCGTTAACGGAGCCAACAAGGCGAAAGGCGTCAAAGCAATGCTGGAAGGCCCTGTAACACCTCAGATGCCCGCGTCTGCATTGCAAAACCATGCGGATGTAACGGTATTTCTGGACAAAGAGGCCGCTGCACTTTTATAATTTTGATCTTACGGTCTGGTATCGGCTCGCTGATAAGGCGGCCGGTACCGCTTTATTTCGGTAGAATATACGATTATCGGCGGCGTGACATAAATGATTCAGGAGGGAAGCGAGATGAAAAAAGCGATTATCGGAACTGTGACAGCGTTGATTGTGATGTTGCTGTCAGCTTGTGCAGTGTACGGGCAGAATCCGGCTCTTGTACCGGGGAGCTTTTTGTGGCAGGAGGAAGGCTATCTTATGGGGATGCCCGGTGAGACCGCATGCAGTGTGCTGAATCAGAATTTTAAGACTGCTGCAGAGGTGCAAAGCAATACAGGAGAAACTCTTTCCGACAGTGATTATGTGGGGACAGGCGCTACGGTAAAGGCAGAAGGGCAGCTGGAGGCAGTCATTCTGGGCGACGTTACAGGAGACGGCAGAGTTACATCTACCGATTATCTCCGAATCAAGCGCGTGTTCTCCGGGGACATGACTCTTGAGGGAGCTTATGGGGTTGCCGCTGATGTTGATTCGGACGGTAAAATAAACTCTACGGACTATTTAAAAATCAAAAAATGCTTTGAGGGCTCAGTGGATTTATATACGGGCCTGAAGATAGATCCCTATGTTTCCGGGTTTGAACACAAAGACTATGATATGAGCGGATACCGTATGGACAGAAGCAAGTTCAACATCGGCATCTTTGAATATGGGACGGCCTTAAACAACGATGCTGACATGAAGAAATTCAAAGAGGAATTCGGCGGAGATTTTATTGTTCTCGGCAGCAACCGGACGGCCTTCTATAACTTGTGTGAGAAATATCAGGTGGGATTTTTTGCCAAAGGCAAGAATCTGCCCCGATACACCTACGGCACTGTGTCTGAGAGGCTGCAGGATCCTACCGATTTTACAGAGTTTGAAACGAAACTTGCGGGCTATAAAGACAATTATACATACCTGTGGGGAGACGATGTGTTTGACGAGCCCAACGCCGAATACTTTGACTGGATGAAGGGTGTGACCGAAAGATATCAGACCCGGTTCGATGACCGGATGATTTACTTCAATCTCCATCCCTTTGCGCCCGGCGGATCCGGTAACGGGCACGGGGCTGCGAACTACCGGGATTATATTGCACA
This sequence comes from uncultured Oscillospiraceae bacterium, assembly GCA_965143695.1. Lineage (GTDB taxonomy): Bacteria > Bacillota > Clostridia > UBA1212 > SIG427 > CABQMV01. Next base: position 1,714 of record CBCSVZ010000005.1, on the reverse strand, counting down.
GTATATTAAAAAAGTTAATACGGATTATATATCCTTTGACATTTATCCTTTTGACAATCAATTTTCCGGAATGCATCCTTTCTATCTGGAGAATCTGGATGTGGTAGCCTCTGCCTGCCGTGAGAGCGGACGGGATTTCTGGATCATTACCCAGACCGGTTCCACGGACGCGGCGAAACAGATGAATAAGGAGCAGGTTTCCTGGCAGATGTACACGGCACTTGCTTACGGCGCCAAGACGCTTGTGCATGCCTGCTATACGCCCTGCTGGTGGGTAGACGGGACCTCTTTGGTCAACAAGGACGGAACCTATACAGCGCTTTGGTCCTCTGTGAGAGATCTGAATGCCGAAGTCAAGGCAATTTCCGATGTCTATATGCAATATGACAGCTTGGGTGTATTCGGTATGGGAACTCCCCAGAATTCCTTCGTTGCAACGCAGATCAGGACCCAGAACCGGCGGAATGAAGCGAACGGATACAGCGGTGCCAGGGGATTTTCTGATATTACTGCCTCCAGAGGCCTGCTGGTAGGCTCTTTTGAAGAAAAGGCAGGAAACGGATACGCTATGATGCTGGTGGATTCCTCTGATCCCTATAAGGGTGACAATGGGAGCAATGCCGTTACCTTCAGGACAGCAGTTTCCGAGAATGTTAAGGTCACTGCCTATATAGGCGGCACTTCCACAGTGCTGACACCTACAGACGGTGTGTACACTGTAGAGATCGCAAACGGACAGGGTTGCTTTGTAACAGTAGAATAATATCAGTCCGTTTATTCCACACAGATATCCTCCGCTATGGCTGCGAATTTGGATTCCTTGATTCCGGGCACATTCATAATATCCTCTATGGTTTCAAAAGGCCCGTTGGCCTCCCGGTAGCTGATAATCTTTTTTGCGGTGCTTTCGCCGATGCCGGAGAGCGTACACAGTGCGTCCGGACCGGCTGTGTTGATATTTATTTTACCGGAGCTGCCGGAGGTCTGACCGGGAGAGCCTTCCGATATGAGCCAGGTGCCTTCGCTTTCACTTTCACCCTGCGGGGGCACCCTTATCATGGTATTCTCCCGGAGGACGGATACGAGATTTACTGCCTCCCGGTCACCCTGTTCTGTGAACCCGCCGGCTGCTTCAATGGCTTCTGCAACCATTGCACCTGCGGAAAGACAGTAGACGCCGGGGGCGTTTACTTCTCCGACCACATAGACCCAGATCGTCTGAGACGGAGAGGGTGTTGGGGCTGCCGGTGTGGCTGCCGGTGTGGGAGAGGTCAGAATAACCGTTCCGGACTGGCTGCGTCGGTTGTTCCGTATGAGGATGCCCGCCCCTGTGACCGACAAAACGGCGAGAAGAATGAGAAGCCATTTTACCCATGGAGGTAAAATGAACACTCTGCCCCAGAGCCTGAAGCTTAAATCTTTTTTCATGTAAGGATGTCACCGCCTGTCTGTAATGATTTTCTGTAAGAGACAGTTTAACCTACTCTGCCGGGATTTGAAAGAAAAAGTGATTATTTCCCGATTATTTCCCAGAAAAATGTATATACTACCAATGAGGTGATATGTGTGAAACGAAAGGGAATAATGCTGTACCTGGCATGGGTGTTACTCTGTGCAGGCCTGATCGTGTTTTTATGGGTGTCCTATACAGAACCTTTTTCCAACAGCGAGAGCTACTCGGTTCCGGGTTCTGAGGAATATAAATCTGTATTAT
>CBCSVZ010000004.1:0-16880 GCA_965143695.1 uncultured Oscillospiraceae bacterium | reverse complement strand
CATTTTTTCCTTTCTGGCAGAAATATGGATTCTGTCTTCTCGTCGGTAAGGATTTTCACTTTGTACCACCGGTAAAATGGGCATTTTACACTGAGAACGCCTTTGCTGTTCCGCGTAGGCCTGTTGTATCTGTTTATAGGAGCTCTTTAAAAATTCCTCCGCAAGGTGTAATTCTTTCAATAAGCACCGGCGTGTTTGAACTTGGGAAGACAGCATGAGCGCCTGGTCTTCTGTCAGCCGGACGGCAATTACCTTACCGTCTTTATACTGATGTAGATAGGGAACAGGGTGTTTTTGATTTTTATGCATCACAACTGTTCCCTTTGGCATCAAATCGATCTTCGTTTCTAAAAAATTTTTTCGCGCAATGGCATTTGCCGCCGTCATTAAAATAGAATCTACTGTGTCTTGTAACATCATCATGCCTCCTTTCGATAAGTATATACGCTCTGCCTTTTTTATACTGTCGAAGCAGGTCGAAAAAATGAACTAGTGCATAAAAAAATAATTTGACATATTATTATTACCGGTGTTACAATACCTCCATAAGTTCCAATAAAAATTATTTTAGGAGGTAAACAAAATGAAAAAATTCAAATTTTTAATAGCCTTTGTTATGCTGTTAACCGTTATCAGCACTATGGGTGTAAGTGCATATTCCGCGACGAATAAGGTTGCAAAGATGTACAAAGAGACAAGTAGCTCTGATCTTAAATATCGATATCTGAAGATGCAGGCAACTTATAATTACACTTCAGCCGATATAAACAATGGCAATAATCAGTCTATCATAAGAGTACATATGGGTGTTCGTCCGGATTTGCAATATTATTCACAAATTATTGACCCAACAAGAAATAGTACATTGGTCAGTACCAATGCGATTTTTTGGAATGATTCTCGGGATCCGGAAGCGGGCTATTATACACGAGAATACTTTGTTCATTATACAAATCGTTCTGCTACTTACAATGTAACATTTCTTGCCAAGCTTCAATCTTCAATGGTAATGACGAATACACTGGCTCAATCAAAGTGCAGATATTGGACAGGTCAATTTTATGGTAGTTTAGGGGACACACCTTTTACAGTACAGGCAACCTATAATGATGCCGTTCGCCCCTCTGACTATTATGTTATAAGATAGAGGGATATAAAACACATTTATTGGAACTGAACAGGGAGGCGGTAACTCGCTTCCCTGATATACAAAGGAGGTCGGAGATGCTTTTTCTATTTGCGAAAGGTAAATTTTCATTGAAACATTTTGTATTAAAGTTTTTTGCAGTCTGTCTGATATGGTTTCTCTTTGTTTATATTGTCCGTTCTCTGTTCTTTGGATTGCTATTCCGATATGAGCATGTTGATGTATACGACTATGTTTCCTTTGATTTTGTTGTCGATGGTCCCTACGCCGGCTATTACGACCGTGAGATTTCTACACAGCCCTTTGTTCAAAGCGATCTCAGAACGATTGGCACCGGAGGGGATCTGACGCACAATGAGGAATACGGAACGACTTCGACAATGAATATTGTTGCCGATAATTTTGACGGGCTGTTGCAAGTATTTCCCAGAAGGCTGTTTGTCAGTATTGATGAGACCCTGCTAACAAGACGGGACGGTATTTTTCTGACCTTTGGTCTGGCACAGACTATGCGACTGAAACCGGGAGACATTGTTTCTATTTCCGGCAGAGAAAAAATTGTTGTGGGTATCTATGAGAATTCAATTTTTAATGTGATACACGCTGATTCTATTACCTTGTGGGATGAGGATTACGGGGCGCAGTTTGAAAATATTGGGTTTGATTTTTACGGAAAGGTATACATAAAGGTTTCTGATTATGACGCGGCTGCCGCGTATTTTGAGCAAATGTACTTTCAACATTCGGGCTATATTTCCAATCTAATCGGAAACGGACAAGAAAAGGAATATATTGACCGATATGGAGAGGAATGGATTGTAAAAGCAATTGAGGAGGCTGCTACGAATGCGGGCCTGAGTAAGAATTACAAACTAAATGCCTTTATTCCCCGAAAGACATTAAAGGCCTATGCCAGAAATGAATATGCACAGCAGTACAGCCTGAATCAGGATATTGCATACAGTGTGATCAGCGTTATAGCCCTGTTTGCAGTATGCATTTTGGAATCCTATAAACACGCCGTGGTCAATCAGCAGAAATTTGCATTGCTGCGGATGTTAGGCACAAGGCGGGGCCATATGTTCCTCTTTTATTTTCTGCGTTCCTTTATACTGCAGACCGGGATGATGCTTCTCGGTGTCTGGTATGTCAGATTTAGGGTAAGGCACAGTATATATATATCAAACATTCTGACCGCGCAATGGGTGTTATACTTTGAAACCGTTATACTTGCGGCGGCTTTGATATCCTCTGCTGTTTCCATGAGAAAATTATCGGATAAGGCCTTATTATTCAGCCTTAATGCGGAAGGGAGTGTGGATTGATGGTTTTTCGATACTATAAGGCTTCTTTAAAGAAGAACTTCGGGCACGCAGTCTTTCCGCTGCTTTTTATGATACCGATTCTTATCCTGATCTTTGTAAATCTGATTTCTGCCGGGAACTGTTATCAGCAGTACCGCTTTCATAAGAACAGTAATTTTGAAATTATGACCGGATCGATCTACAGCTACGATCATTCTTTCTATACTGTTGCATATCCGATGTCGGCGCAATATATTGAAGAACTCTCTACAAAGGACAGCCCCTTCTACAATGGGGGGACGACTCCCATGATTTACTTCTGCAAGAATGCAGAAGCGTTGGAAATATCGTATTTTACGGAGGGAAACCTGATTGCGGGAGAACTCCCCAATGCCGATACTTTTCAGAAGCTTCAGGATGATGGGAGATTTCCGATCTGTATTTCTTATGATTCCGCCCGGGAGGCCGGTTCCTGGGTAGGCGACGAATTGGATATTCTTCTTTTCGATGGTGCGGAACAAAATATTACCCTTCATTTTCAGATCACCGGTATTCTGTATCCGGACGGCAACAAGGGCAGGACCGACAGCAATGGAAACCAGTTGCCCCCGTTTGCCTGTGCGCTCATGGATGAACAGACCTATGACCGTCTGCCGGAGCAGCTTGGCTTTGAAAGAATTTACTGCAATTTTTTCAACGGGGAACGCGTACTGAACGGGCAGACCTACAGCGTTACCATGGAAGAAATGTTAGAAACCATCCGATCAGAGATCGACGGCGTACAGCTTGCTGTTACACTCGTGACCTCAGGGCTTATTGTGATTGTTTTAAACTGTATTTCGTACAGTTTGCTGAAGCTTAAAATCCAAAGAGATACCGGGATTCTTCGTATTATGGGAATGCATCCGGGGAGTGTATTGTCAATTCACTTTCTGAGAAGCGCTTCCGCCCTGTTGGCAGCGGTGCTGCTGTCAATCCTGTTTATTCAGTTTGTCTATCTGCCGTTGATTGTCGGTAAGTACTTTGATTTCCTGTTTATCGGGGCAATCGGCCTGACGGAGCTTTTGCTGGGGCTGGGAACCGGCGGTGTGATGGCTTTTATTCTGCGAAGGAAATAGAAAGAGAGGAAATGCAAAATGGAATTTATTGAACTGCAAAATGTAAATTTAACTTTTAAGACCAAAGTGCAGCTGATTCCCATATTCAAAGGGTTAAATCTAAGTATCGCAAAAGGCGAATTTCTTGTTATTGCCGGTCCTTCCGGCCGGGGAAAGTCTACATTGCTGAATCTGGTGTCGGGCCTGGTGAAGCCGAATTCCGGTAAAATATTTGTAGACGGTGTAGACACAGGAACTTTATCCGAGAAAAGGCTGTGCGATTTCCGAAATAAAGAAATCGGTTATATGTTTCAGAATTTCAACCTGATACAGCAATTCAATATCAGAGACAATGTGGCGACGCCCCTGATCCTCAGCGGTATGCGCAGGAAAAAGGCGTATGCCAAGGCGGAAGAGCTGTTAGAGCAGGTGGGCCTTACCGGACGGAAATTGGAATATCCCAGAACACTTTCGGGAGGGGAACAGCAGCGGGTGGCTTTTGCAAGAGCGATCAGCAACAGCCCCCGGATTATACTGGCAGATGAGCCCACTGCCAATCTGGATACCAAAAACGGACAGAACCTTATAGAGCTGCTCCACCGGCTGAGCGGGGAGCAGGGCCTTACGGTGTTGTGCGTGTCCCATGACAGCCGCGTCATTGAGCAGGGGGACAGAGTCATTGATATTGAAGCGATTTCCTGTGTGGATTAAAACGTTCTTAAGAGCCCCGCTTCCCCGGGGCTCTTATCATAAAAAATTTGACAAACCCATATAATACAATTATACTTAGATAAACTAACTAATTATTTTCCGGCTGGAGAAAGGACGCCCGCAATGGCACTGAATCAGAACTGTGAAAAACTGAATAAGCTTCTGGACGAAACCTACAAGACCATAGCAGAGAAGGAAGAAAGCAAAGTACGAAAGAATGCCCATCTGAACCTTACCAACAGTGAGCTGCATCTTATGGAGAAAATCGCAAGTCACGGAGAAGAGGGCTGTACCATAACGGTGCTGGCGCGTTCCCTTTCCTGCGCGCTGCCCTCTGTAACGGTGGCCGTTAATAAGCTGGTGAAAAAAGGTTATGTTATCAAGGAGAGAAGCCCCAGAGACAAGCGGGAGCTGAGAGTTTCCCTTTCCAAACAGGGACAGAAAGTCAACACGGTACATCTCTATATCCACAAGCGGATCAGCAGAGGGATTGCCAAGAGTTTTACCGAGGAAGAACAGGAAATACTGATCAGAGGATTAGAGCGGATCATAGAGCTCTTTAAAAATGATTTACTTTATACAGGAGACAAGAAATAATGGGACTGAAAATTATAGGAACAGGCAGCAGTGTTCCGGAGAAAGTAATAACCAATGAGGACCTTACCCGGATCGTGGATACCAGCGATGAATGGATCGTATCCCATACGGGAATCAAATCAAGACACATCCTGGAGGAAGGGCAGAGCCTGCTTCCCTATTCTGTGCAGGCAGCAAAAAGTGCTCTGGAGGATGCCGGCGTTGAACCCCGGGAGCTTGATTTAATTTTATGTGCCAACATTAAAGGGGATACGGTGACGCCTTCCACTGCATGTATTATTCAGGGAGAGATCGGTGCCCAATGCCCGGCCTTTGATATCAACGCGGCCTGTCCGGGCTTTGTGTATGCCTTAGAGACCGCCGAAGCTTTTATTGCCACCGGGCGGTACAGCAAGATCCTTATTGTTGCGGCGGAGCACATGAGCGAGAAAGTAAACTGGCAGGACAGAGCGACCTGTGTGCTGTTCGGAGACGCGGCCGGAGCGGTGGTGGCAGTGCCCGGAGACAACAGTCTGGGAAGCTTGCTGACAGCGAAGGGGAATCCGGAAATATTGGATGTCAGCGACCGGGGAGAGGGAAAGCCGGTGGTGCATATGAACGGCCCGGCAGTGTATCGGTTTGCTGTTACCTCTGCCTGTAAAGAAATTCCTCAGGTCATGAAACAGGCAGGACTAAGGGCAGAGGATATCGACCATGTGATCCTCCATCAGGCGAACCTGCGCATAATTGAAGCCATAATGGAGAAACTGGATATACCGAAGGAAAAATATGCCATAAACATTGAAAATTACGGAAATACCTCCGCTTCCTGTATGCCGCTCACGCTCGATATCATGCAGCGCAGCGGAAAATTGAAGCGCGGTGATATTATTGTGCTCTGTGCCTTTGGGGGCGGACTTACGACGGGCACTTATATTTTAAGATGGTAAGGAGATTTTGAACATGATCGCATATGTTTTTTCAGGACAGGGAGCGCAGAACACGGGCATGGGCCTTGATATATTCTGCAGATCCAAAGCAGGAAGACAAGTATTTGAAATGGCCGATCAAATCAGGCCGGGTACCTCAAAACAGTGCTTTGAAGCTACCAAAGAAGAGCTGAGCCTTACCGTAAATACGCAGCCCTGCCTCTTTACGGTGGATCTTGCGGCAGCAAGGGCAATGGATGAACTGGGCTATAAGGCAGATATGGCCGCGGGCTTCTCTCTGGGTGAGATTGCGGCCCTGGCATATACGGAGGTGTTCAGCGATGAAGATGCTTTCCGTCTGGTATGCAAGCGGGCTGAATATATGCACAATGCCGCTCTGGAAAGTCCGGGAAGCATGGTTGCCGTACTGGGACTCAGCGCAGAGAAGGTATCCGAAATATGCGGACATTTTACCAAGGTAGAGCCGGTAAACTTTAACTGCCCGGGCCAGACGGTGGTCGCAGGACTTCCTCAGGAGCTGGAGCAGCTGATCCCGGAAGTAAAGGCTGCAGGCGGCAAAGCCAGACCTCTGGCTGTCAGCGGTGCCTTCCACAGCTCTTTTATGAATGAGGCCGCGGAGAATCTGGGAAAATGGCTTATCCATACAAATCCCGCAAAGCCCCGAATTCCGCTGTATTCCAATAAGACGGGCGCGCTTTACGGATCGGATATTAAGGAACTGATAGAACGCCAGGTGTGCAGCCCGGTAAAATGGCAGGCCATTATAGAGAATATGGCGGCATCCGGTGTAGATACATTTATTGAAGTGGGTGCAGGCAAGGTGCTCTGCGGACTGATCAGCAAGACACTTCCCCGGGCAACCGTGCTCCACTACAGCGAACTTTTCAATCAAAACAGTACAGGAGGAAAATGAACATGGTACAGGGAAAGACAGCAGTTGTTACAGGAGGCTCCAGAGGGATCGGCAGAGTGATCTCATTGAAGCTGGCAGAAAACGGAGCGGATATTGCCATGGTGTATTACGGGCCGGAGTCGGCAAAAGCCGAAGCAGAGGCTACCGAGGCCGAGATCAGAGCTTTGGGCAAGGGCACAAGGGTAAAATCCTATTTCTGTAATGTAGCTGATTTTGAAGACGCGAAGAAGACTGTAGAGTCAATTATAGAGGATTTCGGCGGTATCGATATTCTGATCAATAATGCGGGAATTACCAAGGATAATCTGATCGTGAAAATGTCACCGGCGGATTTTGATGCGGTTATCGGCGTGAATCTGAAGGGTACTTTTAATATGATCAAAAACTGCTACTCTCATTTTATGAAGAAACGGGCAGGAAGAATTGTGAATATTGCCTCTGTGTCAGGGCTTCTGGGTACTGCCGGACAGGCCAATTATGCCAGCTCCAAGGCCGGTATCATAGGTCTTACCAAAGTAGTGGCCAGAGAGCTGGGCGGCCGTAATGTTACCTGTAACGCTATTGCGCCCGGGTTTATTGAGACGGATATGACCGCTGTGCTTTCAGAGGAAGTAAAGGCAAAGTACGCCGCACAGATTCCCATGAAGCGTTACGGCTCAACGGAGGATGTGGCGAATCTGGCGCTGTTTTTGGTTTCGGATATGTCTACGTATATCACGGGACAGACCATTTGTGTAGACGGCGGCCTTGTTATGGGATGATGGAAAGAAAGGATCTATTTGTACAATGAAAAAAGTAGTTGTGACAGGATTAGGAGCAGTGACTCCTATCGGTAATGATATCAAGTCTTTTTGGGAAGCTCTGGTAGCCGGAAAGAGCGGAATTGATCAGATTACCCGTTTCGACACCGCTGATTTTAAAGCCCATGTGGCAGGGGAAGTAAAGGATTTCGACCCGTTGCAGTATATGGACAAAGGCGAAGCCAGAAAAGCGGACCTCTTTGAAAAGTATGCCATCGGAGCGGCCTGTCAGGCCATAGAGGACAGCGGCCTGAATGAAGAAAATATTGAGAGCAGCCGTCTGGGCGTCTATGTGGGTTCCGGGATAGGCGGTATGGAGACCTTTGTCAATAATACCATTGCGCTGCACGAGAACGGTCCCCGAAAGGTATCTCCCTTTTTCGTACCTATGATGATTTCCAATATGGCGTCAGGCTTAATTGCTATTAAATTTAAAGCCCAAGGCCCCTGCCTTCCTGTTGTGTCTGCCTGTGCTACAGGTACGCATGCTGTGGGAGAGGCTTATCGGTGTATTGAACGGGGAGATGCGGATGCTGTTATTGCAGGCGGTGCCGAGGCAGCCATTACCCCGCTTGCCCTGGCAGGCTTTGGCAATGCCATGGCCCTTAACGGTTCGGAAGATCCGACCTGTGCATCCATTCCTTTTGATGCAAGACGGAAAGGTTTTGTCATGGGCGAGGGCGCGGGTGTACTGATTCTGGAGGAGAAGGAACACGCTCTTGCAAGAGGTGCCCATATATACGCAGAGCTCGTAGGCTACGGCAATACCTGCGACGGATATCATATTACATCTCCTGATCCGGAGGGCACCATGGGAGCAGCTGCCATTCGCAGGGCCATGCAGGACGCGGGTGTTGTCAGCTCTGAGAACACAGTTGCTTCCGGTATTGACCTCAGAAATATATATATCAACGCCCACGGAACCAGTACGGTTCTCAACGACAAGTGTGAAACTGCTGAAATTAAGCAGGTCCTGGGACAGGATGCATATCAGGTAAGAATCAGTTCTACAAAGTCGATGACAGGACACATGTTAGGCGCTGCCGGAGCAGTAGAAGCCATTGCAATCGCTTTGAGCCTGGAAAACGGCATCGTTCCGCCTACAATCGGATACAAAGAGCCTGATCCGGAATGTGATCTGGACTATACCCCGAACAAGGCTGTACATGCGCCGTTGGAATATGCCTTCTCAACCTCATTGGGATTTGGAGGACATAACGCCTGTATCGCAATGAAAAAATACGGAAAAGGGTGATTGCTATGGAATCGAAGATTATCAAAGAATTAGCGGAAATTATGAAGGCCAACGATGTGTGCAGGCTGGATATTGAGGAGAACCACTGTAAAATATCCATGGAACGAAGCGGTCAGGTATATATACCGTCTGAGGCGCTTCCCCAGGCTCCGGAGCCGCCGACTGAGAAGCAGGAACCGACGGAAAGATATGGTGAGATCAAGTACCCTATGGTAGGAGTATTTTACTCAGCCAAGGCCCCCGGGGAGAAGGACTTTGTAGCGGTGGGAGATAAAGTAAATCCGGGAGACGTACTCTGTATTATTGAGGCCATGAAGCTGATGAATGATATTACTTCCGACTTTGCAGGTACTGTTGCGGAGATCTGCGTGTCCAACGGTGATATTGTAGAGTACGGGCAGGTTTTGTTCAAACTCAAATAAGGGAGAATATAGCGAAACGGGGGTTTCGCATTAGAAGTTTGCTTTCGCAAACTTAATAAGGAGGAATTAGAATGGACAGAGAGGATATCAAGAAGATCATTCCCCACAGGGAACCGATGTTATTAGTAGATGAAGCAGAGGTCATTGACGGCGTTGCCCACGGAAAGTACACGGTGAAGGGCGATGAATGGTTCTTACAGGGACATTTTCCCGGAAATCCCGTAGTACCCGGCGTGGTTCTCTGTGAGATGATGGGCCAGTCCTGCTGTGTTCTGCTGGCAGACGAGGCTGCGGGCTGTACGCCGTATTTTACGGGACTGAACAATGTGAAATTCAGAAAGACCGTAAAGCCCGGGGACACGCTGGAGACCGAAAGTGTGATCACGGGACACAAAGGCCCCTTCTATTTCGCGGCAAGCAAGGGCCGTGTGGACGGTAAGCTGTGTGTAAGCGCGGAATACTCATTTATAATACAAAAGGAACAGTGAATTTATGTTTTCGAAGATACTTATTGCCAACAGAGGCGAGATCGCGGTCAGAATCATAAGGGCCTGCAAGGAAATGGGCATCAGCACCGTGGCGATTTATTCTCAGGCAGACAGAGAGGCTCTGCATGTGAGTATGGCCGATGAGAGTTACTGTGTGGGACCCGCTCCCGCTAAAGACAGCTATCTGAACATACCTGCCATCCTGACGGCGGCAGTGGCTTCCGGGGCTCAGGCCATCCATCCCGGCTACGGACTTTTGTCGGAGAATGCCAAATTTGCGGATCTTTGCAGACAGTGTAATATTGCATTTATAGGTCCTTCCCCGGAGGTTATCGCCAAGATGGGCGACAAGAATGAGGCCCGAAAGACCATGATCGAGGCAGGTGTTCCTGTCATTCCCGGCTGTGAGACGGTGACCTCTCCTCAGGAGGCCCTGGAGAACGGGGAGAAAATCGGTTTTCCGCTACTGATCAAGGCCAAGGCCGGCGGCGGCGGTCGGGGAATCCGGAAGGTAAACTCCGCAGAAGAAGTGGAGGATGCGTTCTTCTCCGCCGGAACAGAGGCGCTCAGCGCCTTCGGTGACGGTGCGGTGTACATGGAAAAGTTTTTGTATCCTGTTAAGCATGTGGAGGTACAGCTTCTTTGTGACAGCTACGGCAACGTGGTTGCCCTGGGAGAGCGGGACTGTTCTGTCCAGCGCAAGAATCAGAAGCTGATCGAAGAAAGTCCCTGCCCTGTTATCAGCAGTGAAATGCGGGAAGCCATGTGCGAAAGTGCCTGCAGAGCCGCCCGTGCAGTGGGCTATACAGGCGTCGGCACCGTAGAATTCTTATTGGATGAAAATAACAACTTCTACTTTATGGAAATGAATACCAGACTGCAGGTGGAGCACCCGGTGACAGAGATGGTTACGGGCTACGATCTGGTAAAATGGCAGATCCGCACGGCGGCGGGTGTAAAGCTGGATTTTACCCAGGAGGACATCCGGGTATCGGGCTGTGCCATAGAGTGCAGGATCAATGCGGATAACTCTGCCGGGGAAAGCGGCGGAGGTCTTATTAAGATTCTGCATGTGCCCGGCGGTCCCTGGGTGCGATTTGATACCGCGATTTTCCAGGACTATAGGATACCGCCCTTTTACGATTCCATGATCGGAAAGCTCATTGTGTACGCCAAGTCACGGGATGAGGCCATCCGTAAAATGCGGGCGGCTTTAAGTGAGCTGGTGATTGACGGCGTGGGCAGCAATATCGAGCAACAGCTGAAGCTGCTGTCCCGGCCGGAATTTATTTCGGGTAGCTACTGTACGAATCTGCTTGAAAAAACGGAGGGATGATCCATGTTTGAGAACTTTTTCAAAAAATCCCAGAATGTTCTGGAGGATGATGCCGGCCCCATCAAAGATATCCCTCATGCACCGGATGAAATGTTTGTAAGCTGTCCTTCCTGCAAGAAGCTGATTTTACGGGACGAACTGATCGATAACAGCATGGTGTGTCCTTCCTGTGCCTACTATTTCAGAGTGAGCGCCAGACAGCGCATTACCATGGTGACAGACAGCGGCAGCTTCCAGGAGCGGGATAAGGATATGCTCTCGGAGAATCTTCTGAGCTTTCCGGGCTATAACGAAAAACTGAAAAAGGCCAGGATCTCCAGCGGGGAAAATGAATCCGTCGTATGCGGAACCGCATCCATAGGGGGCTATCCCTGCGGCATTTTTGCTATGGACGGAAACTTTATGATGGGCTCCATGGGCAGTGTTACCGGGGAGAAGATCACCCGCCTTTTTGAATATGCCACAAAGCACAGTCTGCCTGTGATCGGCTTCTGTGTCTCAGGCGGAGCCAGGATGCAGGAGGGGATGCTTTCGCTCATGCAGATGGCGAAGACCAGTGCGGCTGTCAAGCGGCACAGCGACAGAAAGAACCTTTATATTTCCGTACTTACGGATCCCACCACAGGCGGCGTCACTGCCAGCTTTGCCATGGAGGGGGATATTATTCTGGCAGAACCGGGCGCGCTCATTGGCTTTGCGGGTCCCCGGGTCATCGAGCAGACCATAAACCGCACTTTGCCTGAAGGCTTTCAGCGCTCGGAATTCCAGCTGGAGAAGGGCTTTGTGGACGCCATTGTTGAGCGGGGTAAAATGCGTTCCTACTTAAAGAGACTGCTTATGATACACCAGGGTGCTTAGAAGGGAGATTTCATACCATGAATCCGTATGACAGAGTACAAAAGGCCAGGGAAAACGGAAGGCCTACGGGAAAAGTATTTATAGATAAAATATTTGAGAATTTTACCGAGTTCCACGGAGACAGGAGATTTGGCGATGATCCTGCGGTCATAGGCGGTATCGGGACGCTTTACGGATTCCCGGTGACGGTCATTGCGCTGGAAAAGGGAGACACAACGCAGGAAAAAATCCGAAGAAACTTTGGCTCCGCCCATCCGGAGGGGTATCGAAAGGCACTGCGCCTGATGAAGCAGGCGGAAAAATTTCACCGTCCTGTGGTGTGCTTTGTGGACACTGCCGGGGCATACTGCGGCATGGACGCGGAAGAAAGGGGACAGGGTCAGGCGATTGCCGAGAGTATCTATGAAATGAGTGCCCTGCGGACTCCCATATTATCCGTCCTGATCGGCGAAGGCGGCAGCGGCGGAGCATTGGCTCTGGCTGTGGCTGACGAAGTGTGGATGCTGGAAAATTCTGTATATTCCGTCATTTCTCCCGAAGGCTGTGCCAGTATATTGTGGAAAGACGCAAAAAAGGCTCCTGAGGCGGCAGCCTGTCTGAAACTTACTGCCGGGGATCTGCTGTCCATGGGGGTCATTGATAAAATCATAAAAGAAAAAGGAAGGGATTTGTCCGGAACCTTCAGAACACTGAAAAAAGCCATCCGGGTGACGACGGAACGGAAACTGCAGCTGCCTGTGGAGGCGCTGGTGCAGGAACGGTACGAACGGTTCAGAAGACAGGGGTTATGACAGAACTCTATCGGTATCTTTGCTACTTTTTTATCTATGCCTTTTTCGGCTGGTGCATTGAGGTCTGCTTTGCGGCCTTTAAACACGGTGTATTTGTCAACAGAGGCTTCCTGAACGGTCCCGTATGTCCCATATACGGGGTAGGGGTCTGTGCAGTGGTATTTGCGCTCAGTCCTCTGAAAAAGAATTTTCTGCTGCTGTTTCTGGGATCGGTGCTGCTCACAAGCGCGCTGGAATGGCTTACGGGTTTTGTACTGGAAAAGGTCTTTCATCAGAAGTGGTGGGACTATTCGGACATGCCTTTTAATCTTCAGGGCTACATCTGCCCGCTGTTTTCGGTACTGTGGGGTCTGGCCTGCCTTTTGATTATGGATATTGTTCATCCGGGAATCGAGAAACTGGTGGCATGGCTGCCGCTGAAAGCAGGCATTCCCATTGTGTCGGTTTTCGGAGTTGTTTTTCTGGTTGATATTGTCCTGACGGTTATGACAATGCTGAAGCTGAATCAGAAGCTGCGAAGCATTGATGAGCTTTCCGCGGCCATTAAGAATGTCTCTGACCGGATCGGAAAGAATCTTTCAGACAGTATGCTGGATATTGCAGAGAAGAGCGAGCCTGCAAGAGAGCGGGCGGGAAAGCGCCGGTCAGAGCTTGAGGCCCGGCTGGCAGAGGCCAAGGAAAAGTATTCCTTCGGTCAGAAGCGTATTCTGAAGGCATTTCCTCATTTTAAGTCCCTGCACCATGAGGAAGCTCTGCAAATAGTAAAAGGGCATTTAGAGGAGCTGAAGCAGAGAAAGCGGAAGCATCCGAAACAGTAATTTTACCGAAAACAGGTCTGCACCAGAAGCATATACAGGACTGTCCCAGCGCCGATACTGAGCAGGGTATTCTTTTTCCATTTATGGATCACAATAATAAATCCGATGGCGATCAGCTCCGGAAGGCCGTGAAGCGAAGTGAAGACGGCGTCTTTTAGACAGTATACCACCAACAGACCGATCACCGCATAGGGTAAAACGGTTCCCAGATATGTAATATAAGCCGGAGGCTTCTTCCCCTCCGGAAAAATCAGAAACGGCAGAAATCTTGTCAGCATTGTTCCCAATACCACTGCAGCGATTGTAAAGATCTCCTGGGAGGTTGTCATGATACCGCCTCCTTTGATGATTTCTTTCCTGTCAGTATAAAGCAGAGAATGATCAGTGCCATGGCAGGCAATAGAAAGCTTTCCTTTCCGAAAAGCAGCAGACAAAGCAGCGAACAGCCCAGCCCGATGAGTGCCGGCCGGTGATCCTTGCGTTCCTCCCACTGGTTCATAAACATGACTGTAAATAACGCTGTCATGACAAATTCAATTCCTGTGGTATTAAAATGTACGATATAGCCCAGAAGCGCTCCCAGTGTGGACCCTGTGACCCAATAGATCTGATTGAGCATTGTGACAAAAAACATAAACCAGCCCTTGTCCACATCTTTGGGAGGAGTGACCGTACAGTTGACAGAGAAGGACTCATCACACATTCCGTATATGAGATAGAACTTCTTCCAGCCGGTATTTTTGTATTTTTCCAGCATGGAAATACCGTAGAAAAGATGCCGGGCATTTACCGTTAATGTCAGGAAAAAGGCATAGACCGGGTTAAATGCCGACAGCAATAAATTCACCGTCACAAACTCCATTGAACCCGCAAAAATGAACAGGCTCATCACCATGGGGTAAACGAAAGAAAAGCCTTTACTCCGCATCAGGAAACCGTAGGACATGCCGAGAAAGAGAAAACCGACGCATATGGGAATTGTATAAGGCAGGGCTGCTTTGAACGCTTTTGTTTTCATGTGTAATATGCTCCTTGTTATCTGCTCTATTTTGCGTCGGTTCCGTTTGTTTGTCAATAGCTGAACAGGACAGAATCCGCATCAGTTACTAACAAATCGGCCAAGTTACGAACGTTTTTTTGAAGAAAATGTTAGTAATTTCGCGATTTTGTTAGTAACGCGAATAAAAATTGAAAGGCAGCTTTTGAAAAATTCAGGTTGCTATCTGTGCCACCGATTGGTATAATATAGCATGTATTTTAATGCCACGAGAGGAGTGCTTGCATGGAGAAGAATGAAGATATTTTCAAGGCCCTTGAGATATCTCAGAATATATACGATATGCTGAGGGAGCGCCTGCACAAAGGCGTCAGCGAACAGGAAATATACAGCTGGGTAGATAAGCTGGTACAGCCTTACCGGAAGAGACATCACGGAGACTTCATGGGCGATTTTATCAGTGGCCCCAGAACTGCGGAAATAGGCGGCGATCCCACCGACCGCAGGCTGGAGGAGAATGATATTTTTATGCTGGATCTGTCGTTGCGGTACGGGACCCAGTGGTGCGATACCTGCCGTACCTTTTTCCTCGGACAGCCTTCCGATAAAATGCGGGATGTCTATGAGAAGCTTCTGGGCTGTATGAAAAAGGGCCAGGAGACTGTGAAAGCCGGAATAGAGGCCTGCAAGGTGAAATCCGCCATGGAAGCATACCTGAAGGAGAACGGCTACGGCGGTCTGATGCCCCATCACGGCGGACATGCGGTAGGGAAGGAATGCTATATGAAGCCTGCCTTTGAAGAACAGTGCACCATGACCGTGGAGGACGATGAAATCGTCACATTGGAACCCGGCGTATACTTTGAGGGACAGTGGGGAATTCGCATTGAAAATAATTTTATTGTGAAAGGCGATAAGCTGATCAATATATTTGACTATCCCATCGATATAGAATATTTCATAATAGACAGAAAAGGAAAAGAGAATTCATGAAAGCGGTTATCTGGGAAGGGATCAACAAGCTTCGGTATGATGAAAATGTGCCTGAGCCTGTCTGCAAAGAGGACTGGGTTATTATTAAAGTAATGAGTGCCGGCGTGTGCGCAACCGATACCCATATTATCAGCGGTAAATTCAACAATGGGGAGCCGCCGCACATACTGGGACATGAGATCTGCGGAGTCATCTCTGAGATCGGCAGCAAGGTCACTGCCTGCAGGGTAGGGGACCGCGTTGTAGTAGAGACTGCAGTGGGCTGCGGAAGCTGTATCCACTGTCTTACTGCCAATAAGCACCTGTGCGATCAGGGCGGCGAAGTGGGCTATCCTCCCTATCAGGGCGGCTATGCCCAATTTGTTACGGCGCCCGCTTCCTGCATCCACAAGATCCCTGACAATATGAGCTTTGACGAAGGAGGCATTCTGGAGGCTGCCGTGTGCCCCTTCGGCTCCATCTACCGATTGGGCATGAGACTCAATGAGACGGTACTGATCCAGGGCGTAGGCGTTGCGGGCCTTTCCTTTATTCAGTCGGTAAAATGCTATACTCCGGCAAAAGTGATCGCGGCGGCCAGGAACCCTGTGCATCTTCAGCATGCCAAGGATTTCGGGGCGGATGTCATTATCAATACAAAGCAGGAGGATCTGACAGCGCGGGTCATGGAGGAAACGGGCGGCAGGGGCGTGACCCTTTCCATAGACGCGGCGGGGGCCGAGGCTACCGTTGAGAATGCGGTCAGGCTCACAGCGAAGGGCGGACGCTGTCTGCTCTACGGACTTCCGGCGGATACCGCCAAAATCAGCTTTCCCGTGAAAGAGATCATTATGAATCAGGTTACCGTGATCGGCGTTACCAATAACGAGCTGGCATGGGATCCTATGATACAGCTGGTATCGGCAGGTAAAATCAATATCAAGGATATGGTGACCCATCATTTTACCCTGGATAAGCTGGAGGAAGCGGTCAGGCTTGTTATGGAGCGGCCGGATTCCCTTATTAAAGCCGTGGTACATCCATGGGATGAATAAATACAATATTATAAATTTTAAGAAAGGCAGAGAAATTATTTATGAAGATTACTGACGTTGAGGCGATTATTGTTCGCCAGCCGGAAATCACCCTGATCGGTGACGGCACGCAGGATACCGTAGTAATACTTGTTCATACGGACGAAGGAATTACCGGTATTGCGGAAGTCGATTCCGCTCCCTATGTTGTCAAGGCGATCATTGATATGCCGGCTTCCCACAGCGCATGCAGGGGTCTCAAGGAAATCATTGTGGGTGAGGATCCCTTTGATGTGGAGAAGATCTGGAACAAGATGTATGAGTTTGCATACTATCACGGAAGAGCGGCAGCCGTTATCCACGCAATGAGCGGTATTGACAATGCGATCTGGGATATTATGGGCAAGGCGG
>CBCSVZ010000003.1:0-17577 GCA_965143695.1 uncultured Oscillospiraceae bacterium | reverse complement strand
CTGTTTCTCAGGCCGGTGCCGCTGCGGTAAAGGTAGTGGGTCTGCTTGCCAAGGATAAGCTGGTAACCAACCCCTGTACTGCGTCTCCGGATGAGCTTATGTGTAACGGCTGCTCCTCCTGTGAAAAGGTATGTCCTTACGGCGCGATCGATTATGTGGAGAAAGAAGTCAATGACCACGGCAAGAAGGAAGTACGGCGGCTGGCCCGTGTAAACAGCGCCCTCTGTCAGGGCTGCGGAGCCTGCACTGTTGCCTGTCCTTCCGGTGCTATGGATCTGAAGGGCTTCAGCAACAGACAAATCATGGCGGAGGTAGATGCAATATGCAAATAAACGAGAATACAGAAGCAAAAAAAGAATTTAAGCCTCTTATCGTAGCGTTCTGCTGCAACTGGTGCAGCTATGCCGGCGCCGATCTGGCAGGCACCAGCCGTCTGTCCTATCCGGCAGACGTAAAAATCATCCGGGTTCCCTGTTCCTGCCGTGTAAACCCCATGTTTATCCTGAAGGCCTTTGAAAGAGGGGCAGACGGGGTCATTATGTGCGGCTGCCATCCGGGTGACTGTCACTACAGTACGGGCAACTATTATGCAAGAAGAAGAATGACACTGTTGTTCAGCATGCTGGACTATCTGGGCGTAGACAGAGCCAGAACCCGTGTGGAATGGGTTTCCGCTGCCGAAGGCCAGAAGTTCTACATTGTCATGAATGACTTCGCAAAGAAAATCCACGAATTAGGTGAGAATGTGAAATTGGGGGATTTGAGATGCAAAAAATAACAGGATTGATGAAAAAAAGAGTTTTAGAACTGTTGGCAGACGGAACCGTCAATAAGGTTCTGGGCTGGACCCCCGGAGATTTCTTCTACGATGTGACGCCCGCCTTTTTTGAGAAGGAAGAGGAGCTGGAGAAGCTGGTTTACGACAGCTTCTGCGGTGCCAACCTGAGCAAATACCTGATCAAGGCCTGCAAGGAGCAGACAGAAGGCAAGATACTGGTGCTTCTGAAGCCCTGCGATACCTACAGCTTCAACCAGCTGCTGAACGAGCACAGAATCGATCGGGATAAGATCTATGTGCTGGGTCTGGGATGTAAAGGGATGCTGGACATAGAGAAGATCAAGGCACAGGGCATCAAGGGAATTACAAAAGTAATCGACAGGGGCGATACCCTGGATATCAAGACCGTATACGGTGACAAGAGCTGTGATAAAAAGGCTGTCCTCCTTGAAAAGTGCCTGTCCTGCAAGGGGAAAGAGCACAAGGCTTTCGATGAGATCATTGATCCGGAGCCGGAGACAGAACAGGAGAAGGCAGATCGGTTTGCCGGAGTGGCGCAGGTGGAGGCCATGTCTCCTCAGGAGCGGTTCGCTTTCTGGAACGGAGAGCTTTCCAAGTGTATCCGCTGCAATGCCTGCCGGAATGTATGTCCTGCCTGCAGCTGCATGAAGTGTGTCTTCGACAATCCCAGATCCGGGGTTGCCAGCAAGGCAAATACCGATACCTTCGAAGAGAAAATGTTCCACATCATACGGGCTTTCCATGTGGCCGGCAGATGTACGGACTGCGGCGAGTGCAGCAGAGTATGTCCCCAGGGCATTCCCCTTCACCTCCTGAACCGGAAGTTTATCAAAGATATTGATGAATTCTACGGCGAGTATCAGGCCGGGGAAGATCCCAACGCCCGCCCGCCTCTGGTAAACTTTACCTTTGGGGATGTGGAGCCTTCCGTTGTGGAAGAGAAAGGGAATGGTGATTGATATGTATAGAATTGCAGCCGATAAATTAACCGCTCTCTTTGGTAAAATGGCAGAGACAAAGACGGTATACATGCCTATCCGCAAAAACGGCCAGGTAAATTTCAGCAAGTGGTCCCAGGGCGAGGAATACTGCGCCGAAGAACTGAAGACCGTAAAATCCGCCAAGGATCTGTTCTTCCCCCAGAGCGAAAATATTGTAGCTTTCCGGAAGGAAGGCAAGAAGATCTCCATAGAAACCGGCGAGCTTCCCCGGGAACAGTTTGTACTGTTCGGCGTAAGAGCCTGTGACGCCAAGAGCTTTGATATATTAGACAGGGTGTTTTTAGCAGAACCTGCCGACCAGTTCTACAAGGCAAGACGGGAGAACGGCGTTGTGATCACTACAGCCTGCGGCGCTCCGGAGGAGACCTGTTTCTGTAAAATATTCGGTATCGATCCGGCCAATCCCGGCGGGGATATTTCCACCTGGCTGGCTGACGGTCAGCTCTACTGGGAGGCCGTAACGGAGAAGGGCGCGGCCCTTACGGAGACCCTTCAGGATCTCCTTGAGGCGGCAGATCCGGCGGCTGTGGAAGCACAGAAGGCTGAGATCGCCCGCATTACAGAGCAGCTGCCCCTGACAAAGCTGAGTCTGGAGGGCTGGAACGGCGATGCCACAAAAGAGAAATTTGACGATCCGAGATGGGCAGAGCTCAGCGAAGCCTGTCTGGGCTGCGGAGCCTGCACCTTTGTATGTCCTACCTGCCAGTGCTACGATGTAAGAGATTACGACACCGGCCACGGCATCCAGAGATTCCGGTGCTGGGATTCCTGTATGTATAACGATTTTACCATGATGGCCCACGGTACCAACCGACCCACGCAGTTACAGCGATTCCGCCAGAGATTTATGCACAAGCTGGTGTACTTCCCGGCCAATAACGACGGAGAGTACTCCTGCGTAGGCTGCGGCAGATGTGTGAGCAAGTGCCCCATCTCTATGAATATCGCTAAAGTGATAAAAGCTTTCGGAGGTGACGAGAAATGAGCGCGAATATTTCAGAAGATAAGCTGATTCCGATTCCGGCTGTTATTACAGAGGTAAGAGAGGATACTCCCGATGTGAAGACCTTTACCGTAGTAGCTGCGGACGGCGGAAAGCTTTTTGATCATATGCCCGGGCAGTGCGCCATGGTTACCGTTCCGGGTGTGGGAGAGGCGATGTTTTCGATTACATCCTCCCCCACACAGGGAGATTTCAAGCAGTTCAGCATTAAACGCTGCGGATTGCTGACGGAATGTCTGCACCAGTTAGAGGCAGGCCAGGAGATCGGCGTCCGGGGACCTTTCGGGAAACCCTTTCCGGTGGATACGGAATTTAAGGGCAAGAACCTGCTGTTCATTGCCGGCGGTATCGGACTGGCACCTCTGCACTCGGTCATCAACTACGTAAGAGCCCACAGACAGGACTACGGAACGGTAGATATCCTCTACGGCTCCAGAAGTGCCGACGATCTGGTGGACTACGACGAGATCGTCAACGAATGGGCAAAGGAGGACGGCATCAACGTATACCTGACCATCGACAGACCGCAGGAGGGCTGGACGGGCAATGTGGGCTTCGTTCCCTCTTACCTGAAGGAGCTGGCCTTCTCTGCAGATAAGACCGCAATTATCTGCGGCCCACCGATCATGATCAAATTCGTACTGGCCGCTCTGATTGAAATGGGCTTTGACAAGACTCAGGTATACACCACTTTGGAGCTGAAGATGAAGTGCGGAATCGGCAAGTGCGGACGGTGTAACATCGGTACCAAATATGTCTGCAAGGACGGTCCGGTATTCCGCTGTGATGAAATAGATGAATTACCGAATGAATATTAATGGAGGTCACAGATCATGGAAGAAATGGTAAATGTTTATATAATGGGTAAGAAGTATTCGGTACCGGCGAGTCTCACGATTATGACCGCCATTGAGTACGCGGGATACAAATATGTAAGGGGCTGCGGCTGCCGGAACGGTTTCTGCGGCGCCTGCGCTACAGTTTACAGAATCAAGGGCGAATTCGAACTGAAGACCTGTCTGGCCTGCCAGACACAGGTTCAGGAGGGTATGTACATAGCAAGCATTCCCTTCTTCCCAACCAAAAAGGCAGAATATGATATCAATCAGGTGAAGCCCACCGAGCAGATCATGATGGAGCTCTATCCGGAAATCTACAGCTGTATCGGCTGCAACGCCTGTACCAAGGCCTGCCCCCAGAAGCTGCCGGTTATGCAGTATATTGCTTACGCCCAGAGGGGAGAGTACAAGAAGTGCGCTGACGCATCCTTCGACTGTGTGGCCTGCGGGATCTGTTCCTCCAGATGTCCTGCCGGAATCACCCATCCTCAGGTTGCCGTATTGGCCAGAAGACTGACGGGGAAATACATCGCTCCCGAATCCAAGCATCTGACCAAGCGGGTTGAGGAAATTGAAAAGGGCGAGCACGAGGCGCTCATTGAGCAGGTTATGCAAAAGCCTATTGAAGAGCTCAAGGAGCTTTACAACCACAGGGATATCGAGAAATAAAAAAGGACGGTGACATACATGCTGACAGAAGAAATGCTGGCCTCAATAAAAAAGGTTGAAGCCACCAGAGAATCCAGAATCGGAGCAGATTTAAGAAAAATGACGGCAGAGGAGAAGGACGCTCTGCTGAAGCAATACCATCCCGACTACAAAGAGACGGGTTTTGAGACATTACAGGTAGGCCCCAATAAAGGGGAGAAGGTACCCACAGAGCTGTGCCATTTGCTTCAGGGTAAGAGCCGTATTGCGGGAAAGGACATTGACCTTTCCAATCCCGACTACGATGTCGACGTACTGGTAATCGGCGGCGGCGGCGCAGGTTCCTCTGCTGCGATCGAAGCCCACAACGGCGGGGCAAAGGTCATGATGGTAACCAAGCTCCGTATCGGTGACGCCAACACCATGATGGCGGAGGGCGGCATTCAGGCTGCGGACAAGGAAAACGATTCTCCGGCGACGCACTATCTGGACGCTCTGGGCGGCGGACATTTCTGTAACAAGCCCGAGCTGCTGAAAAAGCTGGTCTGTGACGCTCCCGGCGCCATTAAATGGCTGAACGAGCTGGGCGTTATGTTCGACAAGGAAGAGGACGGTACCATGGTCACCACCCACGGCGGCGGAACCTCCAGAAAAAGAATGCACGCCTGCAAGGACTATTCCGGTGCGGAAATCATGCGTGTGCTCCGGGATGAGGTATGGAACAGAAAGATTCCTGTTGTAGATTATACAGCGGCCATTGAGCTGCTCAAGGATACAGAGGGCAAGGCCTGCGGCGCCGTGCTTCAGAATATGGAAACCGGCGAGCTTTTGATTGCACGGGCCAGGACTGTGATTATCGCCACCGGCGGTGCGGGCAGACTGCACTATCAGGGTTTCCCCACCTCCAATCACTACGGCGCTACAGCTGACGGCCTGATTCTGGGCTACCGGGCAGGGGCAGAGCTTCTGTATGCGGATACCATTCAGTACCATCCTACCGGTGTTGCTTATCCTTCCCAGATCTTCGGTGCGCTGGTTACGGAGAAGGTTCGTTCTCTGGGGGCCCTGCTGGTCAATGTGGACGGCGTAGCCTTTATGAATCCTTTGGAGACCAGAGATGTTACGGCTTCCTCTATTATCAGAGAGTGCAGCACAAACGGCAAGGGCGTACCGACCCCCGGCGGCGGATACGGCGTATGGCTGGACACTCCTATGATCGATATGATTCACGGAGAGGGCACCATTGAAAAGAGAATTCCTGCCATGCTCCGGATGTATCTGGAATACGGCATTGATATGAGAAAGGTACCGATTCTGGTATATCCTACTCTGCACTATCAGAACGGCGGCCTGAAGATTTCCGCTGACGGCATGACGGATATTGAGAACCTGTATGTGGCGGGAGAGGCTGTAGGAGGCATCCACGGCAGAAACCGTCTGATGGGTAACTCTCTGCTGGATATTATCGTATTCGGCCGGAATGCCGGTAAAAATGCTTCCGCAAAGGCCAAGTCCGTTACGGTGGGTAAAATGACGCTTGACCATGTTGCCGCTTTTGAGAAAGAGCTGCAGGATGCCGGTGTGGTAAGCGACTGTGTTTCTCCGAAGCTTCTGCCGACCTATACCCATGGCAGAACAAAAGAGTTTTAATAGATCCAAAGCTTAGGAGGAATCGTTTTCATGAGTTTATTTGGCGGAGTGATCTCCATAACCGGCATTTCGTTTTTGATGCTGAGTGTGTTTGTTATTGCAGCAGTGGGCTATGCGCTGGGCAGAATCACCATTAAAGGGGTCTGCCTGGGCACAGCCGGCGTATTTATTGTGGCTTTGCTGTTCGGTGCCCTTTTCTCGGGCACGATCAGCTCCACGGTGGTACAGAAGCTTTCCGACGGTACCGTTGTTGACATCAGTACCAATGCGCTGAAAATCGTAGAGAATCTGGGACTGATCCTGTTTGTTACAGCAGTAGGCTTTATTGCGGGGCCGAATTTCTTTAAGAACCTGAAAAAGAATTTTAAGTCCTATATTGTACTGGGTCTGGTTATTATTGCCGTAGGCGGACTGTCCTGTATGGCCTGCTACTTTATCGGAAGAGGCGCCGAGGCAGATTCCAAGGAATTTGTGGCTATGCTGGTAGGAATCTTATCCGGTTCTCTGACCAGTACTCCGGCTTTCTCTGCAGCCAAGGCTACGGTTGCCGAGCAGTACGAAAGCGCGGTTACGGTTGGACACGGTATTGCCTACCTGTTCGGTGTTATCGGCGTGGTACTCTTTGTGCAGCTGATTCCCAAGCTTCTGAAGGCCAATATGGAGGAAGAACGGGCGAAGATCGCCATTGTGGATACGGGAAGCAAGAAGGAGTACAAAGGAAAGCTAATCAATATGGATCCCCAGGGGTTCATGGCTTTTGCAGCGGCTGCCCTGATCGGTATTTTCGCGGGTGCCGTTAAGATCGGCTCTTTCTCCCTGACGACCACCGGCGGAACCTTACTGACAGCTCTGATTCTGGGCCATTTCGGCCATATCGGACCGGTGAACTTTACCATCAGCAAGAAGACGCTGGAAATCTTCCGGGAATTCGGTCTGATGCTGTTCCTGATCGGCGCGGGTGTAGCCGGCGGTGCCAAGTTTGTAGAATACTTTAAACCCATATACTTTATATACGGAATTATAATGACCGTACTGCCCATGATCGTTGGCTTCCTGTTTGCCAAGTATGTGCTGAAGCTGAGCCTTCTGAACAATCTGGGCTCGATTACAGGCGGTATGACCAGTACGCCTGCTCTGGGGACGCTGATCAATGTGGCAGGCACAGACGATGTGGCTTCTGCTTATGCGGCTACTTACCCCATTGCTTTGATCGCAGTGGTTGTGGTATCCCAGCAGCTGTGCAACTGGCTGGGCTGACGGAATATCCCGGCTGTGATATTTTAAGTTTGGAGGAATTTTGATGATTAGAGATGTGGATGTAAAATTATTGACGGACAACATCAAAGAGATGTGTATAGAGGCGACTCATTTTCTGACTCCGGATATGGACGCGGCTTTGAAGAAGGCCACGGAAGAGGAGGAAGCTCCCTTGGGCAAACAGGTTCTCTGCCAATTGCAGGAGAATCTGGAGATTGCCGGTAAGGAGATGATTCCGATCTGTCAGGATACCGGTATGGCAGTGGTCTTTCTGGAAATCGGACAGGAGGTTCATTTTACCGGCGGAAATCTTGTGGACGCTGTCAATGAAGGTGTTCGCAGAGGCTATGTAGACGGCTTTCTGAGAAAGTCTGTGGTAAAGGATCCCCTGATCCGTGAGAATACCAAGGACAACACCCCGGCCATTTTACACACGGAAATCGTACCCGGCGACAAGGTAAAGATCACGGTGGCCCCCAAGGGCTTCGGCAGTGAGAATAAAAGCCGTATTTTTATGCTGACCCCTGCGGACGGGATCGAGGGCGTTAAGAACGCTGTGCTGACTGCGGTAAAGGATGCGGGTCCCAATGCCTGTCCTCCTATGGTTATCGGCGTGGGTATCGGCGGAACCTTTGAGAAATGCGCCATTCTGGCGAAAAAGGCCCTGACCAGAAATGTGTCCGTCCGTTCGGAAATCCCCTATGTGAAGGAGCTGGAGGAGGAGCTGCTGGAGAAGATCAACCGCAGCGGTATCGGCCCCGGCGGACTGGGAGGCAAGACGACGGCTCTGGCTGTAAATATCAACACATATCCCACCCACATTGCAGGTCTGCCGGTAGCGGTCAATATCTGCTGCCATGTGAACCGGCACGCAGTGCGTGAAATCTGAGAAAGGCGGACATCGCAAAACCTGACGGTTTTTCTTTGAAAATTTGAACTTCGCACCAGAGGCGAAGGTGCGAACTTTCTCTTCGAGAAAGACGTTCAAATTTTTATAAGGAGGAAATAAGTATGGATAGAAAAATGAATGTACCGATCAGTAAGGAAGATGCTAAAAGCCTGAAAGCAGGCGATTATGTCTATCTGACAGGAACCATATACTCTGCCCGTGACGCAGCCCACAAGAGAATGTCTGAGGCTCTGGCGAAGGGCGAGCCTTTACCCTTTGATATCAAGGGCAATGTGATTTACTATATGGGACCTTCTCCGGCAAGAGAGGGACGTCCCATCGGAAGTGCCGGCCCCACAACGGCAGGCAGAATGGACCCCTATACGCCGGCTCTGCTGGATCTGGGTATGGGCGGCATGATCGGAAAGGGCAAGCGGACCCAGGAGGTCGTGGACGCCATTGTGCGCAACGGCGCTGTGTATTTTGCGGCTGTAGGCGGCGCAGGTGCCCTGCTGTCTCAGAGAATCAAATCCTCTGAGGTGATTGCCTATGATGATTTGGGCCCCGAGGCGATCCGAAAGCTGGAGATCGAGAATCTGCCCGTTGTGGTGGTTATTGACAGTGAAGGAAACGACTTGTACAAAACGGCTATTGCCCAGTACAAGAAGGATTGAGCGGCCATCGTTAAGGAAATAAGAAGACTGTCTCTCTGAACAGAGGGGCAGTTTTTTCTTTTTTTATCATTTTGCCTTTTTTGGAATAGCTTGATGAAAAAGACATTTTCTAAAAGAGCCATGAAAGCGCATGGAAGAGCAGAGGATATCCGTAAACTGCGGCTTCCCCCGGGCGGCCTTTCGCGGTTATATGATAGGGGCACGGCTTAAGAACCGATTTATAAAAATTGGTAATGCAATAAAAAACCGTGTCTTACAAACTCCGTGACTTTTCTTCTCCCATAGAGTATAATACCCCTTGATCAATTCTATTTTGGTTGGGTAGCCATGTTTCGGTATTTAACGCTTCCGGCGGGTAACACAATTTCATATGAACTTGTGCGCGACAATGTGAAAAATATGAATCTGCGCATATACCCGGATGGCCGGATCCGTGTTTCGGCCTCTCACTGGGTCAGCCTGCGGCAGATTGAGGAGTTCATCTGTTCCAAAGAAGGCTTTGTCCTGAAAGCCCTTTCCCAAAGTAAAACCGGCGCCGGGACATCTCCTGCATATGAGGAGCTCCCGATTTCCGACAGTCAAAAAGAAACTTTTCGCCTTCTGGTCAATGAGACCGTGGACAGATTACTGCCCCGGTTGTGCCAATATGGCATTCAAAGGCCGGACATCGGCTTTCGCACCATGAAGTCCCGTTGGGGCAGCTGCTGTAAAGCAAAAGGCTGGGTGCATTTTAACTACCGACTGATATTTTACCCTGCGGAATGCACTGCGTATGTGGTGGCCCATGAACTGGCCCATTTGGTCGAGGCCAACCACTCCCGGGCATTTTACCGGGTACTGGAAGAGATCATGCCCGATTGGCGCGTATGTAGGAACAGACTGCAGGCCCCGCCTTCAGTTTCTAATAATTTAAAAGGATAGGAGAAAAAATGAAAAGTAAGAGTTTAACAAAATTGGTAAAATTGGTTTGTATGCTGGCGGTTCCGGTTTTTTGTACCGCCGGGTTCAGTGGCTGCAGCGGAAAGCTGGAATCCCACTCCCTGATACCGGATCTGCATTTTAAAGAGGGCTTCAAGGTCCGGGATCTGGGCGGCAACCAGGGAACCACAGATTACATAGGGTATTTTCCCAAGGACGCAAAAGAGGAGACGGTAAAATGGACCCTGGCCCAATGGTCTGCCCGCTACAGTTTCACCGATGAGACGGTTTCCAAGGAATGGCAGCCCTCGGAAGGGGTGTGGTTCGTGTCCTCGCCCAATGAGGTCTTCGGGGTGGATACCAATACGGGCCTGGTGACCTTCCAGTGTAATGCCTCCAAGTGTTATGATGCGCCCAGACAGGGGTCAGACCCCTGGATGCACCTTTTGATAGAAACCGCATTCATTCGGGAGGACAACTGGGGCAAGCTGAGCGAGATAAAGCATCTCAAGATCTCTGCGGATACCCAGCTGACAAAATTTGAAGACCACATGGGGGATGCCTTCAACGGCGGCACCCACGCGGCTCAGTTCCTCATGTACCTTACCATACAGAATCTCAATAAGGACAGCGAGGACTACGGAAAATACATCTGGTTCGGAATCGGTATGTTTGACAACCGTTCTGAGGAGATTGCGGCCTATTACAATCTGGATCCGGGTACAGGCTCCATGATTTACAGTCTGGCCAGCAGCGAGACCTGTACCGGAAGCTACCGCTATGTTAAGGATGGGATGATTCAGGCGGGAACGGACACGCCCTGGGTTTCCTATTACAAGGATGTTATTGACGATGTGAAGAAGGCCTTTGAAACCGTGCAGTCAGGGGGCATGCTGCAAAACAGTACCCTGGACGATATGTATATTGCGGGCATGAACATCGGCTGGGAGGTTCCCGGCACATATGATGTGGAAATGCTGGTGAAAAATCTGGATGTGGTGGCGGAAAGGTAAGGTGTCAACCGTGGAAAACAGGAAAATGAAAATCCTTTTGCTGAGTGCCTGCTGCCTTATCATACTGCTTTTAGCGGCAATATTCATTTTCATGATTCTTAACAGAAGGGAGGATGAGACTCCATTGTGTCCGGAGGCAATTGATACGAAATCATATAATTTTTACACCTATACATTTCCCTTTTGGGAAGGGGACACAGTCTTTAATGAGTCCGTCTATCCCATGACCGGGAAAGACGGGGAAAATGAGGTGATACAATTGCTGTATCCTGCCACGAAGATTCTGGAGGTGCGTTCTTCCGACCTGCAGATCCTGTACGAAGAAGGAAAGGATTATGTCTTATCTGAGGGAAATCTCCTGATTCCGGCAGGCAGCAGTATCAAGGTCAACGATTATAACGAATACTATCTGACAGAGCCGTTGCCGGATCATATGCAGAAAAGAACCGGCGGAGGATATATATACTTCTCGGAGGGGGATGTTTTTCACAAGGCACAGATTGCAGTGACCTATCAGCACAGCGGAAAGTGGGAAGGCCCTGTTCCGGAGAAACAGGGAAAATCGCTGCCCATTTTACAGAAAAAAATAGAAAACCAGGAAGAGCTTACGGTGGTTTTCTATGGGGACAGTATTTCCTGCGGTGCAAATGCCAGCTCTACGGTAGGAATGTCTCCGTATACGCCGAAATGGTGTGATATGTTTATAGAGGGACTCGAAAAAAAGTGGGTTCGGGTCACCGGCTACAATACCTCTGTCGGAGGGCAGATTTCTTCCTACGGTTTGGAAAATGTTGTTCCCAGTGTGGTGCAATATTCTCCGGATTTAGTGGTGTTGGGGTGGGGAATCAATGATGCCTCCGCCTGGAACAATACGGCAATTCCTCAGTACTATCAAAATATGAAAGGTATGATCACGCGGATCCGGCAAGAACTTCCCGATTGTGAAATTATCTTACTGGGTTCTATTCTGCCCAATCCGGAAGCGGAGGAGTTTGTAGGGCCGGTTGCGGAATATACAGAGGAACTTCGAAAACTGGCAGATGAGTACGACGGCGTAGTTCTGGCAAATATGACGGAAATACAGTCCTATATCCTCACACGCAAGTCCTACCGGGACATTACGGGAAATAATGTGAACCATCCCAACGATTTCATCACCAGAATGTACACACAAGTACTGTTGCGGACCGTCAGCAAGTAAAAAAAGTCATCGTATTACAAACATTTCGGCGAAGTTACTAACACTTTTTTTTGCAAAAACGTTAGTAACTTTGCTGTTTTGTTAGTAACTGCAGGGGGGTCTGACCCCTGTCCGGTGGTTTGGTAGAAATGTGCATTTGACGGAAACCGCAACCGGTGGTACAATGATACTCCCGAAGGAAGGAGAGTTTAACCATGGGTGCAGCGAAGGGTAAAATGTCAATTGCCCAAAATAAAAAAGCATATCATGACTATTTCATAGACGATGTTATTGAATGCGGCATGGTACTTTCCGGGACTGAAATCAAATCGGTTCGGGCGGGCAAGGTCAATTTGAAGGAATCCTATGCGGTGATCAGAAACGGTGAGGTCTGGATCTGCGGTATGCATATCAGCCCTTATGAGCAGGGCAATATCTACAACAAGGATCCCCTCCGGGACAGAAAGCTGCTGCTGCACAGAAGTCAGATCGATAAGCTGCTGGGTATGATCAAGCAGAAGGGCCTGACGCTGGTTCCTACGGAAATTTATCTTTTAAACGGCCGGGCCAAGCTGGGGCTGGCGGTGGCCAGAGGCAAGAAGCTCTACGACAAGAGAGAAGCCATGGCTGAAAAGGAAGCCTCCCGGGAAATAGACAGACGTCTTAAGGAGTCCTTCCGGGAATAATATTTATGGGGGTGCACCGGTTTCGACGGGGTCGATGGGGCGCACACTGCGAGCAGAGGATTCTCGTTGGCCTCTATAAAAACGAGAAAATTAAAATTAAACGCTAACGATAACGTAGCACTTCAGGCTGCCTAAGCGCGCCTGCGTTCCCCACACGGTCACCCGGGCCGTGTGATGTGAGCGCCAGTAACCCGGGCCTTGCACAGGGGCAGGTAAAATGTGCCAACGCCTGAGCCAAAGCTTTGCGGTTTGGGTGTATCCATGAAGCTACCTTTCGGATAACTCCGTTTGTTGAGGTATCCGGAAGGAAAATTCAATAAGCAAACTACGCTCGTAGACGTGGGCGAGGATTCGGTTTCGGACGTGGGTTCGACTCCCTCCACCTCCACCAAGAAAAGCGCCGATATATAGGCGCTTTTTTATGCTTTCTTTTTTGTATGACTACCATTTTGACTGCAAATTTGGTTAAAAATCTCTGCCGGACGCGACTCCATGCTTTCCAAAATGTGCTCATACCTTTTAGTAATATTTGTATCGCTGTGCCCGAGTTGTTTTGATATTTGTTTTTCTGGCAGCCCAGCTTTTAACATTGTCGTAGCATTAAAATGACGAAGGTCGTGAAATCTTGTATGCGGAAGCCCGTTGTTCTTTAAAAATCTTGAAAAACGGCGAGAATAGTTGGTGGGATTTTCCGGGATAAAACCATCTCCTAAAACAAAACCATGATCTCTTTTATTAATAAAAAGCAGATTACGCACGTAATCAGGCATATAAACTGTTCGCATGGATGTTTTAGACTTTGGAACTTTTATATCAGTCTTAGAACCAAGTCCTACACAAGCACGATTGATAGATATAGTATTTTTTTCAAAATTAACATCTTCCCATTTTAGCCCACAAACCTCTGAAATCCTAAGCCCACACAGCGCTGCGAGCGCAACCGGGATTGCATCACGGCTTTGTCCGAGGGCCGCAAGAAGTTGCTGCATTTCCTCAACGCTATAAATATAGTATTGATAAGGATCGCTTCGAATAATTCTAAACTTGCCTATCGCAGGATTGTATTTAATTATTTTGTCTGCATACGCAGTAGAAAAAACAGATTTTAAAAAACCAAGGATATTGTTCTGTGTTTTTTCAGAAAGAGAACCTTTTTTTGAATTAGAACAGCAATCTGCAAGAAAACCTTGAATGTGGCTATGATTGATATCAGATATTTTAAGGCTCGCAAGGTGACTTCCTTTTATGTGTATATTCAAAATAGATCTGTATCCCCGCAATGTGGATTTGGCAAGAATAGACTCACTTTTGTTAATCCAATTTTCGGCGTAATCACAAAACGGGACATCAGAAAGAAATATTCCGGTCTCAAGAGATTCTTTCAGCTCCGCAAGTTTCACTCTGCAGAGCTGCTTATCGCTATCGTAAACGATATATATTTTGCAGAACATGGAAGTGATCAATATATTCCGTATCGGGTAACAATAAATGTAAAAGAGAAGAATGATGGGCATTTTGTGTATAGTTTTTCTGCAGACAGACAAAATGAATTGAGTGCCCCGCAGACTTTACATGCTGCAGTGAGCAATGGAGAAAACTCCAAAGCCGACACTCAACCTAATATTAGAATAGACGAAAATGATCCATCTGTCAATAGTAATTCTATGAATACTGACAAAAAAATACAGAGAGGCCAAGGACGTCTCTCTGCAAAAGATTCTTCAGGGAATGCGTTGACAGAGGAACAATTGAAGTATTTCAAGGATTCTTCTCTGGTAGATAAAAGTGGAAGGCTTTTGAAGCTGTGGCATGCAACAAAAGGCACTCACACTATCTTTGACCCGAGTAAGTCCAATTATGACGGAAAGTTATTTTTCTCTACATCTCCAATAGAAATGCTGGATATAGAAAGTGCAAAATACACTTGGTCAGAGGATGGAACCTTGATGTTTAACGGCGAAGACATTACAGATATAAATGACGGAAAAGTAGATAGTTTTACTCTTGACGGCTATAATGTAGCGTCGTATTATGTCAATGCAAAGAAAACTCTGCTTGATTTAACCGATTCTCAAAGAGAAAACTTAACTCAGTTTATTGAAGAAAATTACCCGGATATTGATGCTGAGGAATTTGTAGAGATGGTGGACATGTATGCTTACGAAGAGCGCGAATCCGAAGCATTCACCAAATGGCTGATAAACAATGGTTACGACTCTGCGCGAATCCGTGAGACATGGGGAAATGGCAGTGATAACTATTACATAATCAATCCATCACCGGAACAGATTAAGTTAACTACTAATCTTGATCCATCTGCGGATCCTGACACCCGATTTCAGTTTGCTAATCCAAATAATATTTCCTTTGCTGAATATGTTGAAAAGTATTCCGATACCATCCACGGGCAAATAGTCAAAGGAAAGTATACCATGAACGCTTCTGAATCGGCACGATACAACGAAATTATGAAGGAAAATTCAGAGTTGCGCAATGTTGTTGCGTCTCTAAATCATGAATTAACGAGATCTGACCACGATGTAGATTTGAAAGATGTAAAAAAGATCGTTATAGGACTTGTAAAGTCATACAATGGAGACCTTACATTGGTTGATGATTATGCCACACAGATTGCCACAGTGTTTAATTACATTGCCAATACAGATCAAATTGACAGTGATAGTGTATTTAAGTGTATCACTAAGGTTGCAGAGGATATTATTAAAAATTCCCAAAGCATTGACACTACAATGCAGGAAGAAAACGCAGACATTCTTTCTGAATTAAAGGATACCCCGATACAGGTTTCTGACGAAGTAAAAGGCGGAATGGGGAAAGAAATCTACAACGAACTGAGGAAAAAGTACATGGGAAAACTGAAATTACGCAATAATGAGGGCATTCCTGTTGATTCATATTATCAGGAACTCAGCAGCCAATATCCATGGGCTTTCCCTGAGAGTGTTGTCAATCCTTCGGATCAGCTGCAGGCTATTGCGGATTTCATTGATTCATGCGAACCTCGGGTTTTTAATGAGTACGAAAAATATGGCATGCTTACAGCTGCAACGGAGCAACTGGCACTCGATATTTACGAGAAATATTTTGATGTGCGCAATGCAAAATTGACTTTTGCTGATAAGGCGGAAAATAGAGTAAAGAAGGTGGAATTTGAATATAAAGCCCGAATTGAAAAGGCAAAGGAACAGGTAAGGAAATCAGAGCAGAAAAAGCAGGCAAAAATTAAGGACCATTATGAGGATCGAATTTCTAAACTCGATGAAAAACGGCGCGAGCAGATTTTTAAAATGGAGCGGGAATATAAGGAAAAGGCTGATGCTGAGCGGATGCGCCGGAGAGAATCAAAGGCACGCCAGGAATTGCTTAGAAAAGCTAAGAGACTAAACCAGATGAAAAAGAAAACATCCGGCGAAGTTCGTGCAATGATTGAAGAGCTTATAGGGAATCTTGACTTGAAATCTGTATATAATAATTTCAACGAAGCACAGCATAGGGAAATGCGTTTTGGCATTGAAGCTTCAAATATTTTTAGCGAGTTTAATAATGACAAAAAGTATATGCAGACGCTGAGCGGAAAACATGCAGAAATGGTAGAGATAACAGACCGATTCGGAAAGACTCATCAGATAAGCAAGGCTGGACTTATGTCACTGTATTTTCACAGGCAAAACGCGCAGAATATGGCTCATATATCAGGCGTTATGGAACTTCGCAATGGTGAAATAGTCGAGGTTGTAGGCGGAGGGGTTAGAATACCGAATGCAGAAATATATAAACAGGGAGATATAAAAGCCGCTTGGGAGCGCGGATACAAGGTGAAACTGTCCGTTGAAGGAATTGATTCCGCAATCAAGCAAGCGGGAAATTTAGCAACACGCAGATGTATAACAGAATGTATCATGCCATGCTTGAAGGACAGACCGACAAATACGAAAAGATAAAGTCTGATATGCTTAAAAGTAATGGAAATCTTACCGAAAAGGATGTCTATTCAGGGTACATTAAGTCTATGGCGGAAATGCATCCAAATGTTGCCGCAATTGCCGTTTCTGAGATATTAGGAGATAAGAATATTGAAACAATCGCCAGAAATACCTTGCTTAAGACTTTCAGCGAAGAGGATATTAAGGCAGCGGTTGAAAAATATAAAAATGCAATTGAGACAGCGGCCAGGGCGCTCAAACAGGGAGGCACAACTGATGTTGAGAAGTTCTTGAAAGCAAGTGGGTACTCCGCGGATAAAATTAATGCGGCGGTTAAAGAAGTTAGCAAGACGATAAGTTCTTACTCTGCTAAAGAAATTACTGATCATATTGATGTCGGTGATGCAGAAACTGTGTTGGCAGATGTGTATGCTGCTAAAAAATCCGCCGGAAAGACCAAAAAAGAAGCAATAGCTTATGTCAGAGGATTGTGTACTGATTATTTTAAGCCGCTTTATATCGCTGCAAATGAGGAACATAACACATCCGAAATGCGCAGGATTGAAAGGCTTTTGACGTCTCAGACTATGGAGAAGTACGGCATTGAATACACCGACAAACAGTTTGCTAACTGGTTGAAGGTAGAGCAAAAACAGGAAAACGAGGATGATTGGGACTAATATCCAATCGTCCTCTTGTCAATTAGTTTTTTTCTCTTCGTTTTCATCGTGCCAAACTATACCGAGATAATCACTAACTCTTTTGGAGGTAAGCAGATATATTGTCCATATTAATAGAATGGTGGCATTCGGAAATAAGATTCTTGTCCTGCTCAAATCGTCTGGATGAATGATGATTGCCATTGCGGAAGATAACCATAACAATACTATCGTGACTGACATGGCGAATATGTCAGCTTTCCTCCATAGATTAAAATCGGCTATAAAAGCGATGGACAACATAATGAGAACTGCCGCAGGCCAAAAATTATTTCTCCAATTCGCCAGTGCTAAACCTAAACAAACTGGAGAACTTAAAATGCAACCTATCATTAACAAGATTACTCCGACCGGTTT
>CBCSVZ010000002.1:0-19072 GCA_965143695.1 uncultured Oscillospiraceae bacterium | reverse complement strand
CGCCACATTGCTGCCCTCCTCCAGCATAGCCATTAAGATATGTTCCGTACCTACATAGTCACAGGACAGCTCTTTGGCTTTCTCCTTAGACAATGACAGGCAATACTGCGCTTTTTCTGTAAATCTCATTTCCATATAAATTCACCCTTTCTTCTATTCGATGTCTCTGATACATTCCCGAATGGACGCCGCTCTTTCCTGATCCCGTTCTTCGGAGGATAGGATCCGCCCCTGAAGCTTTTGCAGGCAGGCCGGCTGTACATTGGTCATCATGGTCACCAGCTGGGACTTGGATGCTCCCTGTAAGATCCCCATGTCAATTCCCATTTTCACCTCGGAAAGCAGCTTCATTGCCTCCTCGGAATCAATGGTCCTGGCATTTTTCAGGATGCCCAGCGCTCTGTAGATCCTATCCGTAAAATAGATTCCCTTGCTTTCCAGAAGCATTGTTCTGGCTTTCCGTTCCAGCATACAGATCTGCTCAATAATATTGTTGATAGAGACGATGATTTCCTGCTCGCTCTGTCCTAATGTCACCTGATTGGAGATCTGAAGCATATAGGCGCCGCTTCCGCTGTTCTCGCCGTAGATGCCCCGCACGGCAATGCCCAGCTTGCTGCAGGAATCCAGCACAGAGTTTATTTTACCGGAAATAACCAGAGCCGGTACATGGACCATTGCAGAAGCCCGAAGTGCCGTACCGGTATTGGTAGGGCAAGCGGTCAGATAGCCGAACTCATAGGTAAAAGCATAGTTTTTCTGCAGCACCGGCACTCTCTCATATTTCAGGCACTCCTCGTAGGCCTTCTGAAGCTGTAATCCGGGTAAAATGCTCTGTATTCTCAAATGGTCTTCCTCATTGACCATTACCGATACGGGGCTTTCGCCTACCAGCAGTCCGCAATTGCGTTTGGATCTGGCCAGATCCTGACTGATGGAATGGGTCTCCACAAGATATTCCTTATCAAGCTCCGGCAGATCCTTCATGGCCACGAAGCGCATATTGGCAATCCCGCTTGCGGCCGCACCTTCTTCGGCCAGTTCTATGACCTGCTGCTGCGCTTTTTTATCCGCCTGGGATGGGAACGGCAGCTGCCTGAAATTTCTGGCCAGCCTGATTCTGGAGCTCACTACGATGTCCTGTTCGGGGCCTTCCTGTACAAACCAATGATCCATTACTGATCCGCTCCTTCCGCCTGTATTTTCTTGATCTGATCTCTGAGCGACGCAGCCTGTTCAAAATCCTCTCTGGCTATGGCGTCCTTCATCTGACGCTGTAACAGTTCAAGCTCGCTTTGGGAGGTCTCTGTGACCTTGCCGGTTTTCTCATTATCGTTGGGCAGACTTACCGGCTGGGCACCCGCTTCCTGGGGAACGCTTCCGTGGTGGAGACAATTGCCGTGTATTTTTCTGAGCAGGGGACGCATCTCGTCAATAAATGTGATATAGCATTCCGAGCATCCCAATTTGCCCTCCCTGCTGATCTGCTCCTGGGTCATACCGCACACCGGGCATTTCTTCACTGCTTTTGCAGTCTGCATCGGATTGGTCTTCCAAAGGGTATCCAGCCCCATCAGGCCTGACAGAATGGAACCGATCCCCTCCATAGCGGCAGGAATCTGATTTCCTGTTTCTCTGGCACAGTCGGCGCAGAGATTGATGACCGATTTTTTATTATTTACAACTCTGGTGAGTCTCATGGTTGCCTGGTTCTTTTTGCATCTTTCACATAACATTTTACATTCCTCCCTATAACATCAATGATGATATAATGTTTTTAAAGATCTGCGCTCTGGCTTTGTCTCTCTCCTCTACCGGCAAAGCGGCCAGTGCTTTATCACTCATGGCCGCCGCCATGATTCTTCCCTCCCGTTCACTGAGCACGCCCTGCTGGCAAAAATTCTGTATGAATATCTCGGCTGTTCTCTGGGAGATGCTGTCGCCCATTTCCGCCAGCACATGCATAAAATACTGATCCGTCTTATTATCAAAATGGATGCGGCATATTTTGATGCAGCCGCCCCCTCCTCTTCTGCTTTCTACAAAATACCCCTTATCCGAGGAAAATCTTGTGGATATAACGTAGTTAATTTGCGATGGCACACAGTTAAACCGATTTGCCAGTTCATTTCTCTGGATTTCGACTGCGCCGTCATCATCAGCCGCCAGCATTTCTTTGATAAAAGCTTCTATAACATCGCTTAGCCTTGCCATCAAATCACTTCCTTTTTGTTCTTGTTTTTTATCTTTGACTATCTTTGACTTTTATAGTATATTCCTGTGGGGCATGTTTGTCAAGAGGAAAATCTCAGGACAGTACACGAATCCCTACCGAATTCATCAAAATGTCCTACATGGTAGGGAAATGGCGGTAAAATCGGCTATTTTCCCTACTTTTTCATGTAAAAGCTCTTGTTTGGTAGGGAATTTTCGTTAAATTAAGCCGTTTTCCCTACTGAAATTGCCGAAAATTCATTTTAGGTAGGGATCCGGCTCCGGGCTCGGGGCCCGGGGCCCGGAGCCCGGGCGGAGTTTATGACACAGGCAATATCGGTTGTAAGAGCAAGGAATACCGCTCTACGGAAAATCGCGCTTTAAGCATTTTGGCAACCTGGCTGGAATCGATATTTCCCGCTTCATCTTCATCCGTAACAAGCAGATCCTTCCCTACTGTAAAGCCCAGGACCTCATATTTTGCCTGCTTGCGGCTCCACCGTTCGCGATAATTCTCTTTACTCATAAGACCCAAATGTTCAAGGATAACGGTTTCACCTGTATACGGATCTGTTACGGTAAAATCCGGATATAATACGGTTTCGCCTACTCTCAGCTCTTTCTCATATCGATATTCCAGTCCCATTTCATAAAGCATATTCGCAATGATCACCTCGGACTTCGAACGTACATATTCTCCATGGGATGTCTTCTGCTTTAAGTTTTCTCTGTAATATGGGTTTTCACTGGGACGGATTTCAAATGTCCTTCTGACAGATTCCTTTTTCAGGCGGTCAATTGCCAACGTAATAAAGCTGCCACAGGGACGGAGCACCGACACCAGTTCACGGCAGTTTGTATTGATACGCTGTTTCAGCAATCTTTTCGATAAATACTGATCAATCTTTTTTGCGTCTTTGTGCTTTGACAAATACTGCCTTCTTCCTCCAATCTCTAAATAATACGCCTGGCCCCCGTCGCGCCTGTTGGACACGATCAGATTTCCCTTTGGATATCGGAGATACATTTCATAGTCATCCCAATATTTTTCTTTTACAAGCTCTAACAGTAATGATAATATTTTTGCACAATATCGGATCAACGTTATTCACTCCCTTCACCTATACTTTACACCAAAAAATCAGCGAAGGCGATCCTCAGACCTACTACAAATTCCGACAGTTTCCGACCGAGAAAAGGCCCCCGACGCAGCGGGGGCCCATATTTGTCAGCGGAAAGCAAACTGCTCAATCCACATCAACCATATCCTTTTTCGCTTCTTCAATAATTTTCGCCGCAATATTGGAGGGAACCTCTTCATACCGTACAAACTCAGAATCAAAAGAACCTCTGGCCTGGGTCATAGAGCGCAAATCCGTCGCATACTTGCACATTTCCGCAGCCGGAACCTCTGCAACAATTTCCTGATTGCCGTCATCCGTAGGATTCATTCCCAATACACGGCCCCGGCGTTTATTCAGATCTCCCATGACATCGCCCATGTACTTATCCGGAACATAAACCTTTACCGTCTGAATGGGCTCTAACAGCACGGGATCTGCCTCGGCAACCCCTTTCTTGTACGCAAGAGACGCGGCTACCTTAAAGGCCATTTCCGAAGAGTCAACAGGGTGGTAGGAACCGTCTACCAGGGTTGCTTTCAATCTTACCATGGGATAACCTGCCAGCACACCTTTCTTTACACTTTCCTGCAGTCCTTTTTCAACCGCAGGGAAGAAGTTCTTGGGTACACTGCCGCCGAATACCTTTTCAGAGAATTCCAACTCATCTTGATCACCCGGCTCGAACTCGATCCACACATCACCGTACTGGCCATGTCCGCCGGACTGCTTCTTGTGTTTCCCCTCAACCTTAACCTTCTTGCGAATGGCCTCACGGTATGCAAGCTTCGCCTCCGTAAGCTCAACACCGACACCGTACTTGGACTGCAGCTTATTAACAATAATATCCAGATGCTGTTCGCCCATACCGGAAATGACCATCTGCCCTGTTTCCTTATTGGTGCCGAAGGTAA
The DNA here is from genome assembly GCA_965143695.1 of uncultured Oscillospiraceae bacterium. Classification (GTDB taxonomy): domain Bacteria; phylum Bacillota; class Clostridia; order UBA1212; family SIG427; genus CABQMV01. The sequence continues at coordinate 14,823 of CBCSVZ010000002.1, read as the reverse complement.
AGGTCTTATCCTCCTCCATAAGCTTTGTAAGGCCCGCGCTGATCTTTTCTTCATCCCCCTTAGCCTTCGGCGATATGGCCATTGTCAGCTGGGGCTTGGGGAACTTGATGCCGGGCAGGGATACCACTCTGGACTTGTCACAGAGCGTGTCTCCCGTAGTTGCCTGAGACAGCTTCGCAACAGCGCCGATGTCACCTGCAACAACACCTACCTGGGGCAGCTGCTTCTTTCCCCGCAGATTAAACACCTGCGCGATCCGTTCCTCTGACCCGTTTCTGGCATTGATCAGCGTCATATCTCCCCTTACGATACCGGAATACACCCGGAACAGAGAAAGCTTACCGATAAACGGGTCAGCAATTGTCTTGAAAATAAAGGCAGAAATCGGAGCATCCATATCAGGCGCAATTTCCATGGGCTCTCCCTTTGGATCCACGCCGGTTACAACGCCGCGCTCCTCCGGAGACGGCATATAGCGAATCAGGTAGTTGATGATTTCTCTCACACCTACATTATCATAAGAAGATCCCACCAGTACCGGTGCCAGTTTCAGGGTATTGATCGCTTTCTTCAAGCCCTTTAAGATCTCATCCGTAGTAAATTCTTCTCCTGCAAAGAATTTCTCCATGAGTACATCGTCAGATTCTGCCACAACCTCACAAAGGCTGTCGTGGATCTCATCAACCAGCCCCTTCAGGTGTTCCGGAATCCCGATCTCTACGGATTCGCCGTTTGTATTGTAGCTTTTCGCGATTTTCTTAACCGTATCTATGTAACCCACGAGCTTTCCGTTTTCACGGATCGGCACCTGCATTGCCACACAGGACTTACCGAAGTGCTCTCTGATCTGTCCGTAGCTATTGTCAAAGTCGCCGTTCTCATCATTCATCTTGTTCATCATGATAACTCTGGGCAGATCATACTGATTACAGTAATTCCATGACTTTTCAGTGCCGACAACGACATTTCCGTACATAACAATAAGCGCACTGTCCGCTACGCGCAAAGCCTCCAGCTTCTCACCTACAAAGTCAAAATATCCGGGAGTGTCCAGAAGGTTGATTTTCTTATCCATCCATTTAATCGGAGCCACAGCCATATTTATAGAAACCTGACGCTTGATCTCCTCCGGATCGTAGTCAAGGGATGTGTTACCGTCGATGATTCTGCCTAAACGGTCAATTGCTCCCGTATTAAACAGCATAGCCTCAGTCAGAGCCGTCTTACCTACCCCTCCGTGACCGAGAATTACTACATTTCGAAAATCCGATGTTTGGTACGCCATAATAAAAACCTCCTATAAAAAATTATTTATATCAATACCAATACAAAACAATTCCGGTTTTTTATATGCTGCTGATTATGCTATATTCTATTCTTCGTTGTGGAGTCTGTACCCTAATACCATGAGGCTGTCGCTCAAATGAACATTTTCTACAACCAGACCGTATTTCTCGGCCTCTTCATGCAGATCAACGGATGAAAAATTCCAGATGCCCTTAACACCCAGAACGGCTACTTTTTCAACAAGCTCTTTACAGCTTTTCTTCGGCACTGTAAGCACTGCAATATCGGTCTTATGCTCCTTGAGATAATCCTGTATTTCGTCTATATGGCGTACCTGCATATCGTTTATGTAGGTACCCACTACCTCAGGATTAATATCAAAAACCGCATTGATGGAATAGCCCCTCTTCTTGAACTTTCCGTACTTGGCCACTGCCTGACCCATATTGCCTGCGCCGATAATAATTACATTGTAATCCTCTTCAACGCCCAATATTCCTGCAATTTCACTGTACAGCTTCTGTACGCTGTAGCCGTACCCCTGTTGTCCGAAACCGCCGAAACAGTTAAAATCCTGCCGTATCTGAGATGCAGTCAGATTCATTCTCTGACTGAGCTCCTGTGAAGATATCCTGGTAATCCCGTTGTCCAATAAGTCAGAAAGATACCTGTAGTATCTCGGCAAACGCTTTATTACCGCTATGGATATCTTCTTATCATCCATACCTCTTAAGACTCCTCTCTTATTCATCAATCATTTTTTCCAGTATATCATTTTTTAGGCCGTCATGTCAAATAATTCTGTTGACATTTACCGCTTTTCCTGTACAATACTTCCGTGAACATTTTTACTGTGAAAAATCTGCAAATCACCTTCGGAGACTTCGTCCTGCTGGACGGTCTGAACTTCGACATCTATGAAAAAGACCGTGTGGGCATTGTGGGCACAAACGGTTCCGGCAAGTCCACCCTTTTAGAGGCACTGCTGGGCTACCGGGAAAATTTTACCGGGGAACTATTTAAAAATGATAACGTGACCTACGGCTATATGGCACAGAACTCCGGGCTGATTTCCGACAACACCGTGTCCCGGGAGTTCCTGCTCCCCTATCAGCATCTCATAGATCTGGAGAACCGGATCAAGAAACTGGAAAAGGAGCTCACTGCAGAGACATCCGACCAGCTTACCGCCATGTACGATCAGTTCAACAAAGGAGGAGGCACCTATTTCCGAAGCCGTATCAACAGCATTCTGGACGGACTGGGCTTTCCTGCCGAGATCAGGGAGATTCCGATTTCCTCTCTGAGCGGGGGACAGCGTACCAGGCTGGCTCTGGCCCGTCTTCTGGAGGCAAACCCGGATGTTATGATTCTGGATGAGCCTACGAACCATCTGGATCTGGAATCTCTGGATTGGTTAGAGCGTTTTCTGGCAGATTATACCGGTACCCTTATTGTCATCTCCCATGACCGCCACTTTCTCAACGCGGTAACCGCCAAGACGCTGTATCTTCACCGTCACACCGGTAAAATGTACAAGGGCGGCTACAGCAAATTCAGGGAACTGTTTCAGGCAGAGTGCAAACGGGAGGCCAAGCTTACCGGGGTAAAATATCAGGAAGAAAGACGCATCAGAGTGAATTTTCCCATAGAAGAGCCCGGCGGCAAGGATGTCCTCACGGTGAAAGATCTCTCCTATGGCTTCGACGGTAAAATGCTTTTTGAACACCTGAGCTTTGAAATAAAGAGCCGCCAGCGGGTGCTCTTAAAGGGTCCCAACGGCTGCGGGAAATCTTCTCTTCTGAAAATACTGACGGGAAGGCTGCCGGCACAGAGCGGAAGCTTTCGGTTCGGCGAGGGCATCCGGTATTCCTACTATGCCCAGGATCTTTCAGAGCTCCATGACAGCCTGACCGTATTCGATGAAATATGGCAGCATGTAAACAGAAGCCGCCGGGGAAGCGATATTCTCAGTCAGACAGATATCCGCAAGGCCCTGGGCGCATTCGGTTTCACGGGAGAAGATGTTTTCAAAAAGATTTCCACCCTCAGCGGCGGGGAAAAGGCCCGTCTGGCGCTGCTGAAAATAACCTATGAGCATTCAAACCTGCTGATACTGGACGAGCCCACCAACCATCTGGACACCAATTCCAGAGAGGTGTTGGAGGAAGCGCTTGCAAGATACGAAGGAACCCTGCTGATCGTGTCCCATGACAGGTATTTTACCGAAAAAATAGCCGACAGAGTCATTGAAATGACGCAGAATGTCTGCGTCCGTGAGGCCGTTCCTGCGAAGAGCCCTGTTACAGAAGCCAAAAATGACTATTTGGAGAAAAAAAGGCTGAAGTCTCAGGATCGGAAGCGAAAGACCTTGCAGGATAAACTCATCAAAGAAATGGAAGAGCTGGGCAATCTGATCAAAGAAATCGACAGACAGCTGGAAAGTCCGGATACTGCTTCCGACTACAAAAAGCTGGAAGAGCTCTGTAACCGACGGGAAGAAGCCGCCGCCAGACTTTCACAGGCAGAGGAAGAATATCTCGCGACGGAGGATTAAATAAAATCTCTGCGGCCGCCGGTAACACAAACCCCCGTCACCCACGCGGCTCCCCCTTTATAAAGAAGTGCTCCGCAGTGATTCAGGGTGCTTCCCGTAGTTAAAATGTCATCCAGCAAAAGCACGGATTTGCCTGCAAGCTGTGCGACGGCATCCTGCTTTAGGCTGAATTTATTTTCCCCCCGCTGTCTTTCCTCCAGCAGCAAACCGCTTTGACTGGTACCCTGAACCCGTCTTTCCAGCAGTTCCACTGTTTCGATACCGGAAAGTCTTGATATTTCCCGGGAAATAATGAGACTCTGGTTATATCCCCTCTCCCGGAAACGCTCCGGGCTTACAGGGACGGCGGTGATCATATCTGTATTTCCGAGCACCTCCGTTTCGGAAAGGAACCGGTATACCATTCGGCCGAAACAGGGCCCTATATAGGTCTCTCCTGAAAATTTAAAGCGGGTCATGGCCTGCTTCATTTTACCCCCATAGAAGCTGCAACAGTAAACCTCTCCGCAGGAAGGCACAAAGGAGGGCAGCACAACCTTCCCCCGGGCGGCCGGATAAATATTCTCCTTTTTGCACCGGGGACAGCACCCCTCCCGCTCAACCTCCGCCGGATACTGCAGTGTGCCGCACAAGGGGCACGCCGTAGGGAAAAGCACTCTGCTCAAAAAGCCTGACATAAAAGCTCCTTCAGCCCTGTATAGCGCAGCTGCTGGGTATCGTTTCGGATCATATCCATAAGACTGGCCTCTGATCCCACCAGGATAACCATTTTTTTAGCTCTTGTAACTGCTGTATAGAGCAGATTTCTGGTCATGAGCATGGGAGCTGTCTGAAAGACGGGCAGAATACAGTAGTCGAACTCGCTGCCCTGACTTTTATGGACCGTAACGGCATAGCACAGCTCCAGATTGGCGAGTTTCATTCCGTCGTAGATCGCCTCGCGCTCATCATCAAACAGCACATGAACCGTGCGGCTCTTCCCGTCAATATGGGTAAGGATTCCCATTTCTCCGTTAAAGACCCCCATGCCGGTGTCCTCGCCACCGGAGCCCCGGCTCCACTCCATTTCGTAGTCGTTCCGGATCTGCATCACTCTGTCGCCCTCCCGAAAAAGCTTTCCGTGGGCTTCGATTTCCTTCTTATAGGGTTCTTTGGGATTCAGCACCCGCTGCAATTCCTCATTGACATGAAATACGCCGCAGACGCCTTTTTTCGTAGGTATGATCACCTGAATATCCGAAAACGCGTCTAAATGATATTTTGCGGGCAGGCGTTTGCTGCACAGGTCCAGAATGGTCTCCAGGATCCGGTTCTGGTCCGCAGTTCTGATCAAGAAGAAATCCTTGTCGCCCGCATTGACTTTCGGAGGTTCTCCGTGATTGATTCTGTAGGCATTGACGGGGATCAGACTTTCTGACTCCTGCCGGTATATTTCATCCAGAATGACGGTATTAAAAGCGCCGGAACGGATGCAGTCTGACAGCACCGCACCGGGGCCTACAGAGGGAAGCTGGTCCACATCCCCTACCATGATCAGTCTTGCTCCCGGCTTTATTGCCCGAAGCAGATAATAGAAAAGCACCATGTCGATCATAGAACTCTCGTCTAATATCACAGCGTCACAATCCAGGGGATTCAGCTCGTTCCGCTTAAAGGTCGGTTCCTCTCTGTCCTCCTCGGGATTGGAGCTGACCTCTAACAGTCGGTGTATGGTCTTCGCCTCTTCCCCACAGGCCTCCGACATACGCTTTGCAGCCCGTCCCGTAGGCGCTGCCAGCAGGCAGCGCACACCGATCGAGCGCAAATAGTGGAGCACACAGCGAATGATGGTGGTCTTTCCGGTACCCGGCCCTCCCGTAATAATGGAAAAACCGTTCTCCCCGGCACTCTTCACGGCATTTCGCTGCTTCTCGTCAGGGGTGATGGCATAATACTGCTCAAACTGTTTCAGGGTGTCTTCAAAGTGTGTGTTGTCAATTTTAAATTTCAGCTCCGCCAGTTCTTTCAGTTTGCGGGCTATGTACAGTTCTTTGTTATACAGGGACCACAGATAGATGTGTGTACCGAAGCTTCCTTCTGTAAGTTTGATCTGCGACTGCCCGCGGAGCGCTTCAAGGGCAGCTGTAATATCCCCGTCATTGCAGCCCAGCGTGCGGCGGCAGCCCGACAGCAGGACATCCAGAGGGGCAAAGGCATGTCCCCCCTGACAGCCCTCTGAAAGAATACTGAGGATTCCCGCACAGATACGGCTGGGGAAATTAGCAGGCAGTGACAGACTCATTGCGATCTCATCGGCTTTTCTGAAACCGATTCCCTGAATATCCCGGCACAGGCAGAAGGGATCTGCCTTGATATTGTCTACCGCGGCTGTACCGTATTCTTTAAAAACTGCGGCCGCAGTTGCCGCGCCGATGTGAAACTTTGCTAAGAACACCACCAGATCGCTCATATCCTGATGCCGAGACAGGGTTTCGTGAATTTTCACCGCCTTCTGGTGGCTGATTCCCTTTAAGGCTTCCAGCTTGTAGGGCTCCTCCAGTATGACCTGAAAGGTATCCTCTCCGAAACGGTGAACAATCATATTTGCAGTAGCGGGGCCTACCCCGTCTATAAGCCCGGAGGAAAGAAAGCTTTCAATATTCTGCACCTTCTCCGGCAGCTTCTTTTCATAGGTAGACACTGCAAACTGCTCCCCATATTCCCTGTGGGATTCCCATCTTCCCTGAAGGATCATATACTCTCCCGGAGACACATAGGGCAGCACTCCCTTGACCGTGATATATTCTCCGTCCCTGTCAAAGGCACATACTTTATATCCGTTTTCTTCATTTTCAAATATTATTTCTTCAATAATGCCCCGGATTTCTTCCATTTGTCACCTAATTTTCGCCGGTAAAATAAACTGTTACTATAAAGGGGTGTGAACAATATGATATCGGCATTATTTTTGTGGTTTATAATAACAACTTACGGCGCAATGCACATATTGTTAATATGGGGCATTCTGCGCCGCAGTTAAACGACCTGTTCTGTTAGTCCGCCATAAGGGCCTCGAACTCTTCGCCTTCGATTTTTTCTTTCTCCATAAGCACATCGGCTATATGAAGAAGCTTTGACATGTTCTCGGTGAGAATCTCCTTGACCCTTGTATAGGCACTGTCGATAATACGCTTGACTTCTTCGTCAATCAGGGCTGCAGTATCTTCGCTGTAGCTTCTGGTGTGCCCGAAATCACGGCCGATAAATACCTCATTGCTCTCTTCGTCGAACACCATATTGGGCATTTTATCACTCATACCGTACTTGGCTACCATACTGTGGGCAATGGAATTTGCCTGCTTCAGGTCAGAGGATGCCCCGGTGCTGATCTCATTGAGGCACAGCTCCTCAGCCGCTCTGCCGCCCAGGCAGATGATAATATTCTCAATCAGATGATTCTTCGTAACATAGCTGTCATCTTCATTGGGCTTGTGAGCGGTGTAACCGCCTGCATAGCCGGCCGGTATAATAGAAACCCTGTCTACCTTATCCGTGGTAGAAGCACATTTTACCGCGATCGCATGGCCGGTCTCGTGGATCGCAGTCAGACGCTTATCCTTTTCGCTCATGACATGGCTCTTCTTCTCCGGTCCTATGATAACCCGGAAGGTCGCTTCCTTGATCTGCTTCATACCGATCTCCGTCAGAGAATCTCTGGCAGTCAGCAAGGCGGCCTCATTGAGCAGGTTCTCCAGATCCGCGGGAGTAAAGCCGGGGGTGATCTTCGCCACCTCTGCCAGAGAGACCTCAGGAGAAAGCGGCTTATTTCTGGCATGCACCTTTAGGATTTCTTCTCTTGCCTTAAGAGTCGGCGCATTTACTACGATTTTTCTGTCGAAACGGCCGGGTCTTGTCAGCGCCGGATCCAGAATGTCCGGTCTGTTGGTAGCCGCTATAATAATGATGCCCTCTTTACCTGCAAATCCGTCCATCTCAACCAGCAGCTGGTTAAGGGTCTGCTCTCTTTCATCATGTCCGCCGCCCAGACCTGCACCTCTGTGCCGTCCCACAGCATCGATCTCATCAATAAAGTTAATACAGGGGGCATTTTTCTTGGCCTGTTCAAACAGATCCCTTACACGGGAAGCGCCTACGCCCACATACATTTCAACAAAGTCAGAACCGCTGATAGAGAAAAAGGGGACGCCGGCCTCTCCCGCCACAGCCTTGGCCAGATAGGTCTTACCGGTTCCCGGAGGTCCTACCATCAGTACCCCTTTGGGAATTCTGGCGCCCAGATCGGCATATTTTCTGGGATCCTTCAGGAAGGACACCAGCTCTGCCATTTCTTCCTTCTCTTCATCGGCTCCCGCTACATCTTCAAATTTGATTTTACTGCTGGTGTACAGTCTTGCACGGCTCTTGCCGAAGTTCATGACTCTGGCATTGCCGCCCTGACTCTGTCCTACCAGGAAGAGAATGAAGATCACAACCAATGCTGCCAGCAGGATATACGGGATGATCGTAACCAGAAACGGTACTTCCTTGATGTCGGCTGTATATTCTACAGACTTGCCCTCACTCTGTACCTGAATGATCAGCTCCTCCAGAAGCTCCTGGGAGTAAAATTTGACCTGATAGGCCGTCTTGCCGTCCACAGCCTCTTTCAGCACCACAGAGGCGCTGTTGCCTTCGGCTTTGATAGATTTCACATTATCACCGGAAAGCTGCTCCAGAAAGCTGCTGTAGCTCATGTTGGGAGCGCCTGTCATACTCTGCAGCACAACAGCCAAAAGGATAACCCCCACCAGAATGACAATATATACAGAGAAATTTTTAATGAATTTCAAAATGTACCTCCAATAAAGTTATTTCATTACATTTTACCACAAAGCCCTTTGAGGGGCAAACGGATATTACTCATACACACTGCGCTTTAAGATGCACAGCTCCGGTATATTTCTCATCTTTGAATCATAGTCCAGCCCATAGCCTACTACATATTCGTCCGGGATCGTAATGCCGCTGTAATCGGCCGTGAGAGGAACCTTTCTCCTGTCAGGCTTATCAAAAGCGGTACAGATCTTAACGCTCAAAGGATTTCTGGCTTCCAGCATGTTCTTCAGGTAGCTGAGCGTAAGACCGGAATCGATAATATCCTCCACAATCAGCACATGCTTTCCGGTGAGCTCCACATCCGCATCCTTAATGAGCTGCACAACGCCGGAGGACTTGGTGGAAGCACCGTAGCTGGACACCGCAATAAAGTCAAGCTCCAGAGGGATCGTGATGCTGCGGATCAGATCTGCCATGAACACAAAGCCCCCCTTCAATACGCCCAGGACCACAAGGGGCTGTCCTGCATAATCCTTACTGATTTGGCTTCCCAAGCGGGCAACCATCGCGTCAATTTCCTCCTTAGAAGCCAAAACCCTTTCAACATCCTCATACATATTCTTCATATTTCGTTATTCTCCTTTTCTGAATGATATTTAAAAACTACTGCATTTACTGTATTTTCACCGATGGGCGCAATATTGCTTCTCATGATGCCGCATACCCAAAGGATCTTATCGCCGCACATCAGCAAAGGGATATTCCTTCGCAAATAGGCTGGGATCTTTCGGTCTATGAAAAACTTCTTCAGACTCTTTCCTCCCGAGGCGCCGAAGGGGGTAAAATAGTCGCCCTCCCGGCGGTAGCGCACCTGAATACAGCTTTCTTCACCGCCGCACATTTTTTCAAGTTCGTCCCGGTCAAAGGCAACCGCCCTGCCCTCGCTTTTTTTGCAAAGGGTGAGCGCCTCCCCGGGACTGCAATACACGGTTTCCACAGCAGCACGCTTTCTCCCGTCACCTCTGTCCGGACCGTTGAAACCTGCACTTGTAATCAGAATGCCGTCATGATATACATGGGCCGTTATCCCGCTGTTTACTTCCATATGACTGCCTACCTGATGTTCTTCTATAAAGCGGCTGAGCTTCTCTGCCGTTTGCATGCTGATCCCTCTGCCCCCGGGAAAATAGCGCTTCAATATTTCAATCGCCACCCGGTTCTTCAAGGCATCATCCAGCTGGGAAAAGCATTCGGGATGCGCCATCAGCAGCCCCCCGTCTTTTTCACCTACCAGACTGCTGTACGCCTCCGCAGCCAGCTTTTCCAAAAAGGCGTTGTCCCTTGCCGCCAGTACGGACAACCTGTAAAGCTTCTCGTCCATGTCATCCGTCAGATTTTCTCTTAAATACGGCAGCACCTTCAGTCTGATCCTGTTTCTGCCGCAAAAGGCCTCCAGATTGGTACTGTCCGTTCTGTAGCTGACGCCAGCCTCCCGGCATACTGTCTCCAGCTCCTGCCGGCTGATGTCCAGCAGGGGTCTGACAATAGGATCTCTGGTATAGGAAATACCCTTGAGGCCGCGGATTCCCGTTCCCCGGGAAATGTTCAGCAGCACCGTTTCGATTCTGTCGTTTCTGTTATGGGCAACAGCGATTTTTGCGTTCTTCTCCTTTGCCAGCCGGGCAAAATACCCATACCGAAGCTCACGGGCGCCCTCTTCCAGCGATAAATGCTTTTCCCGGGCATAAGCGGCTGCATCCTGACGCGCAAAGCAGAATTCGATCTTCAGGTCTTTACAGAGCTGTTGTACAAATTCTCTGTCCCCGTCGGACTCTCCGCCCCGGAGCATATGGTCGAAATGGGCGCAGAAAACAGGATTGCCGTTCTCCGCGGAAAATCGCTTCAGCAGCAACAGCAAGGCGACGCTGTCACAGCCTCCGGAAACGCAGGCAATTACCGCCCTGCCCTGTTCAAGCATACGGTGCGTTTCCATGCAGGCGGTCATTTTATGATAAATTTTATCTGTATCCTCCGTTATCATGGCTTCATGGTCGACATGTTTTTAAAGGCGGAATGCTCCGCATCAAAGATGAGATTACAGGTGCCGGTAGCACCGTTTCTGTGCTTGGCCAGAATGACCTCCGCTACACCCTTGAACTCGGTTTCGGGATTATAGACTTCATCTCTGTAAAGGAACATGACAATATCCGCATCCTGCTCAATAGAACCTGACTCTCTCAGGTCGCTGAGCATAGGGCGTTTATCCGCTCTTTTCTCCAACTCTCTGTTTACCTGGGATCCTACGATGACCGGTACATTGAGTTCTCTGGCCATAACCTTCAGGGATCTGGAGATATCGCCCACCTCCTGGGCTCTGCTGTCTGACCGTCCCGTCTTACCCTGCATAAGCTGTAAATAGTCCACAAACACCAGCCTGATATCCTTCTCCATTTTTAGCTTGCGGCATTTCGCACGGATAGACTGTACCGATACATCGGTGCTGTCGTCAAAATAAATGGGGGCGCCGGAAAGCACGCTCATACCCTCTGCGATCTTTGTCCAGTCTGAATCTGCCAGATCTCCGTTTCTCAGCTTCTCACTTTCGACACCGGACTCCGTACTCAGCATTCTGGTGGCCAGCTGCTGCTTGGACATTTCCAGATTAAAGATGGCAACCGGAACCCGCTCTTTCACCGCCGCATGCCGGGCAATATTCAGCATGAAAGCCGTCTTACCCATAGCAGGACGTCCTGCTATCAGAACCAGGTCGGAATCATGAAGACCTGCCGTCTTTTTATCCAGATCGTAGAAGCCTGTTGAGATGCCGGAAAGGCCGCTGGATTTCGATGCTTCCTCCAGCTTTGTGAACACCTCCGGCAAGACATCCTTGATCTGTACATAGGACTTAGAGGCCCTGTTCTGCATAACATCCAGCACAGACTGCTCCGCAAACTCCAGAGCGGCAGATACATCCCCCTCCGGCTCATAGGCGTTTTGGGAAATATCCTGGGCACACTTGATCAGTCGGCGCTGCAGAGCCTTCTCTGCTACAATTCGCGCATATTGAGGCGCATTGGAGGCCAGAGGGACCTCATCCGCCAGAGAACCCAGATAGGGAATTCCGCCCACCTTATCCAGAACACCCAAAGAGGATAGCTTCTCCGTAACCGTAACCACATCAATCGGCCTGTTGGCATTAAAGAGATCCATCATGGCGCTGAAAATGGTTTCATGGTCTTTTCTGTAGAAATCATCAGGTCTGATAATATCAATAATATCCAGCAGGGCATCCGGTGACACTAAGACCGCGCCCAGTACTGATTTTTCCGCGTCGATATTATTCGGCGGTATTCTTACATTGCCCTCTGCCATGTTCCTGTTCCCCGTTTAAATACTTTCCACTCTTATTTGAAATTCACCTGTAATTCCGGGATAGATCCTGGCTTCAACGGTATATACGCCCAGGCTCTTAACCGGCTCACGGATCACAAGCTTCTTTCTGTCTACATCAAATCCGTGCTGTTTCTTCAGCTCCTCGGCAACCTCTTTATTGGAGACCGCGCCGAAAAGCTTTCCGCCCGCACCGCTCTTCAGCTTGATCACTACCACTTTATCCTTTAAGGCTGCAACCATTTCCTTTGCAGCGGCAATTTCACGCTTTTTCTTTTCATCGGCAGCCTGCTGCTTGTTCCTGACCTCATTGATCCCCCCTGCAGTTGCCGGTACCGCCAGGCCCTTAGGCAACAGAAAGTTATTGGCGTAGCCGTCACTTACATTTACAATTTCATCTTTCTTGCCCAGGCTCTTCACATCCTGCTTTAAAATCACTTTCATTTTATGACCTCCTCTATATGTCTTATCAATTCTCTCTTAACCTTTACTACGGTAGAGTCCTCAACCTTGGTACCCGCTGCGGTAAGATGACCGCCGCCTCCCATTTTCTCCAGGATGACCTGTACATTGATATCCCCCAGGGATCTGCCGCTTACATAGACATAGTTTTCGGCAGCAGACAGTACAAAAGACGCATCGATTTCCGATATGGTCAGCAGCTGATCCGCTGAGAGCGCCGCTATAAACTGAGGATTTACAATATCCGGGCCGCAGATGGCAATCGCAATATTTCCGTTGATGATCTCACTGGTTGCCGTCACATTGCACACCTGGGAAAAGGTCTCATAATCCGGTTGGAAGTATCTGCGCACTTCCACAGTATCCACTCCCTGCGAGCGCAGGAAGGACGCCGCCTCGAAGGTCCTGATCCCCGTTTTAAAGGTAAAACTCTTCGTGTCCACCCAAATACCCGCATACATGGCCTCTGCTTCAATTTTCGGAAGTGTAATATTACTTGCATAATATCCCAGTATCTCAACCATAAGTTCACTGGTAGAAGAAGCATAGGTCTCCGAATAAAACAGCACCGTATCCCTGATAAAATCAGCGCCTCTGCGGTGATGGTCGATCACAGCAACTCGGGAGGCATAATCCAGCACCTTGGGTGCTTCCGTAAGGGCCTGCTTATAGGTATCCACCACCACAACCAGGGTACCGTCATCCATAAGATTCAGCGCGTCGCTGGTATTGACAAACACCTCTGCGTATTCCGGCAGAGCGTTCAGTTTCTTCATAATCAACTCTATGGACTGATTGCTCTTATTCAATACGATCCTGGCCGGCTTACCGGAAACACAGCAGGCTCTGTATACAGACAGAGAGGCTCCCAAAGCGTCCATATCCCCTGCGGAATGCCCCATGATAAGCACATTGGAACTCTTCTCGATCTCATCCTTCAGAAGATTGGCGATGACTCTTGCCTTTACCTTGGTTCTGCGTTCTATCTCTACGCTGCTGCCGCCATAGTAGGTATCACCGCTGTCTTCTCGGATGATCACCTGATCTCCGCCTCTTCCCAACGCAAGCTCACAGGCTTCGGTCGCGTGCTTGAAATTCTCATCTACATGCTCACCGTTCAGGGAAATTCCCATACTGAGGGTCACATTGCTTCGATTGCCCACGGATATTTTTTTTGCTTCATCCAGAATGGAAAAACGCTCAATTTCAAGATCTCTCAGATACTGCTTTTCGATCAGTAAAATGTATCGGTCTCTGATAAGTTTTCTGATGACCGCATGCTTATCCGCAAGCCATCTGTCGAACATTTTACCAAGCTCCGCCGACACCTGATTGACTACCGCTTCGCCGTCCGACTGGTAGATCTCTTCGTAGGAGTCCATTACCACCACACCTACGGCCATAGCCGAATCTTCCGTCTTGCGCTTCAGCTTCTGGAACTCCGTTATATCCACAAAATACAGCATAATACAGGAATCCAGCACAACACCCTGCATAAAGAAGGACTTTCCGTTGAAATCCACATCCATAGAAAAGGAGGTCTCCTCCATAATCAGGCGTGCTCTGACCTGCAGCAGGAAGAGTTCTTTGATGGTCCGTTTGATAGAATGGACCTTCTTCATGGGGTCAACACTGTTGAAAAGCTCTTTAAACGGATCGTTGTACCATATTGCGTCCCCATTTTCATCAATAAAAACCATAGGTAGGTTAAAATCCCTGACGGCAGCCAGACTGTTCCCCTTAGAATCCCGATAAAAGGGCATCTGCATAATACGTCCGGCGGTGATTCTCCGCTTGACGGCGGACATCAGTATGTTGACCAGTAAGAGCACCACGGCAAGGATCACAACCACCGCTGCATATTTTCTAAGCTCCGTACCGGTAAAGAAGCCGATTCCGCAGGCCATGACCGCAACCGCTGTGATCCAGCTTACCATATTAAAATTTATTTTTGCTGTTATTTTTCTTTTCTTTCTGCGGCCCACGAAATCACCTCCTGCACCCTGTCTCAGCCGTCTGTCACGGCTCTTATTTTCAGTTCTTCATTTATTTTTGCGTACATTATATCATATTCCAGGCCCAGACCGCTACCCAATATCAGAATATCCGCGATCAGAGCACCTATTTTTTCTGCGATTCTCTCCGTTTTCTGGTCCTCGGCTGCCAATATTTCAAAAAGTTCTGCTGTGGAAGTAAGTACTTTTGCTTTCTCACGCTCTATACGGCAAATATCCGTATAAAGATCCAGCTCACGCATGCTGCTCACCCCCTTTATCCTTTGTAGAAATTTAAAAAGCGCAACCCTTTATATA
>CBCSVZ010000001.1:0-19608 GCA_965143695.1 uncultured Oscillospiraceae bacterium | reverse complement strand
ACCTATTTTTAACAATTTCCTTAGTTTTTATTGATAGAAATATCATTCTTCTTTGTCCTCTTTGCGGTAACGATCAGTTTGAATCGTTAGATGTCGAAGAAGGAGAAGAATTAGAGGCGTCTGATACAATACGATTTATGTGTTCAGATTGCAAGTCGGTATATACAAAAGCAGAATTAATTGAACATAACAATAAAAGTATTGAAGCGAGTATTGATGAAGTCAAAGAAGAGTTCATAAAAGATTTTGAAAAGGAATTAAAAAAGATATTTAAATAAGGAGATAAACATGGAAATAGCAGCATTGACGATATCTGCGGCTTCACTTATATTTGCGGCCATTTCATGCTTTATGTCAATAAAAGCTCAACGCTTAGAAAACAAAGTAAATGAGCTTGAAGTAAGAATTAAGGAATTTGAACTTGCCGAAATTGAAAAAGCGGAAGAGGAAATAAGAGACCATACTTATGCCTTTACTTATAAAAAATAGTATAGTATTATATTGACAATGTAGATTTATTCGAAGCAGAAAATCGGGGGAAGTAACATGTCAAAAAAGTATTTGGCACAAAAGGTAATAACTCAGACAAAAGATAACGGTGTCGAGTTGATGCGAATATTGGGCTGTTTCATTGTAATAGCTTGTCATTGTGTGGTGGCTTATCGGTTTAATGGCGAATATCACCCGGATAATACATTTATTGCAACCCTTTTGGCAGACGGTGTTGCAATTTTCTGGCTTGTTGCCGGCTTCTTTATTTTCAAAGGTGCTGATGCCGGTAAAAAGCTTAAGAATTTTAGTGTTAGAAGGCTCCTTCCGGCTCTCGGTGTAGGCGGGTTGTTGTTCTATTTATATGATTGGGCAACCACAGATACAACATTTTTAGAAAGTCTCCACCATACTAAGCAAGAGTATATAGATTTATTTACAGGTGAAAACGGCCTTCTCAAACTGAAAAGTCCTTTCCCTCAGAGCGGTCATTTCTGGTACGTAATTATTTATGTATTCGTTTTACTTGCTTTTCCTGCCTTAAAAGGTTTTTGGGACTGGATGCAGGAAAATAAAAACAGGGAAAAGATTTTCTTGGTCATTTCTTTCGTTTCCTTAGCCGTAAATGACTGGATGGCTAATGCAACTTTCAACTTCTGGAACACATCCATACAAGCATTGGTACCGTCCTGTATTTTTATAATGTGGGGTGCAATTTTATACAAGAATAAAGAGCGTTTTGAAAAAGGGTGGCTTGGCGTTTTAGGATTTATAGGCTTTTTCGCTGTAAATCGATTGAGAACGGAAGTTATGGTACATACAGGAGAAGGTCACTATATGTACTGGTTTACAACATTTGGTCTTGTCGCCGCAATCTGTATATATGTTTTCTGTATTAACGTGGGAAAATTGTTTCAGAATAATGTAGCCGGTAAAATTGTGTGTTACATTTCATCCTATACATTTATGATTTATTTAGTTCATTACGGAGTAAAGGACATACTTTCATATTTAGGATTAAAGGATAAAATACGTGCGATAAGTCCTCCGGGGACACCGGGAACTGTTGTGGGATATACGTTGCTTATGACGGCATCTACTTTTATTGCCTCTTTTATCCTTGCATTACTTTTACATTATAGTAAGCTATTGATTCAACTGATTTTGAAAAAGTTAAGCTCTAAAACGCCTAAATAAAATGTTTGAAGTATGGTGTTACCTATGAATATGAAGCTGAAAGTGGTAATTCATCAGGGCAATTTGAAAGGTTCGCGTCAAGCGGCCGCCACAACGAAAACAGCAGGTCATCCCAACGGACAACCTGCTGTTTTGGTCGAGGTGACAGGACTCGAACCTGCGGCATCTTGCTCCCAAAGCAAGCGCGCTACCACCTGCGCTACACCTCGAAGAACGGCCCTAATAGTACCATATATCAAGCATTCTGTCAAATTCCGGACGGGGTTGCCATCTCCCTCTTACTGCCGTTCAATTTGCTCCGCCAGCTCATTTAAGTACACCCAGCGGTCCATTTTACCCGCAAGAGCAAGCTCCGCCTCTTCCTTCTCCGCCAGCAACTGTGTGAGCTGTATGTAGTCAGAAGCGGCAGCCTCCATTTTACCCTCCAACGCAGCGATGCGCTCCTCCAGCTCCGCAATGTCCCGGTTGATGGTGCGGAATTCCTGCTCCTCTTTATAGGTGAACTTGAGCTTTTTCTGACGCACCGGGCGCGCGCCTTTGTTTTCCGAGGGGGCAGACGGACGGGATTCCGGAGACTCCGGAAGTCTCTTCCTCTCAAAATCGGAGTAATTCCCCGTATAACGGTTTATTTTACCGCCTGCACAGACCTCGAAGACAGAGGTTACCGTTTTATCCAGAAAGTAGCGGTCGTGGGATACGGCGATCACCGGACCCGGAAAGCTCTGCAAATATTCCTCCAGGATGCCGAGGGTCTCAACATCCAGATCGTTAGTTGGCTCGTCCAGCAAAAGCACATTGGGAGAGGACATCAGAATCCCCAGCAGGTAGAGTCTGCGCTTTTCTCCGCCGGAAAGCCTGCCGATCAGGCTGTGCTGCATTTCCCCGGTGAAAAGAAACCGCTCCAGCATCCGCGCGGACGTGAAGGTCCCTTCGGCAGTATGGATTTCCCGCGCGATATCGTTGATATAGTCGATGACCTTCTCCTGTTCCGGCAGGCTGCTGCTTTCCTGGGTAAAATATCCGATCCGCACGGTGGCGCCTTTCACCACGCTGCCGCTGTCCGGCTCCAGTACTCCGGCGATCATATTTAAAAGCGTTGATTTTCCGACGCCGTTTTTCCCCACAATACCGATACGGTCATCCTTTAAAATGCTATAGGAAAAGGCTTCCAGCACCGTATTGCCGCCGAAGGCTTTCCGGATACCGTCCAGTTCGATGATTTTGCGGCCCAGCCGTGAAGCCGCGGCTGTGATTTCCACACGCCCGTCTGTTTCCGGAGCGGAGATTTCTTTCAGGGCTTCATAGCGCTCTATCCGGTCCCGGCTCTTGGTTCCCCGGGCCCTGACGCCTCTGGAAATCCACTCGTATTCCCGGCGCAGAAAGGCCTGCCGTTTCCGGAAACCGGCCTGCTCCATTTCCGCCCGCTGGGACTTCAGCTCCAGATATTTGGCGTAGTTGGCCTCGTAGGTATAGAAGGCGCCTCTTTCCAGCTCCGTGATCTTGTTTACCACCCGATTCAGGAAATACCGGTCGTGGGTCACCATGATCAGTCCTCCGGTAAAACGCTTCAGCCGTTCCTCCAGCCAGTTGATCATATCAATATCCAGATGGTTGGTAGGCTCGTCCAGTATGAGTACGTCGGCAGGGTGGAGCAGAGCGGCGGCCAGCGCCACACGCTTTCTCTGTCCCCCGGACAGGGTCCCGATCTTCACAGCAGTATCCGGAAAACCAAGCTTGTTCAGTATGGCTTTGGCTTCGTACTCGTTCAGCTGTCTGTAGGCCTCGGACACGGATTCGAATACCTGCCGGAGCAGGTCATTGTCGGGGTTCATAGGAGGATTCTGCTCCAAAAAGGATATCTGCACATTGCCCACATGGGTGACGGTGCCGCTGTCCGGCTCCTCTCTGCCTGCGAGAATCCGCAGCAGCGTACTCTTTCCGGTGCCGTTGATTCCCAGAATTCCTATTTTGTCTCCTGCGTCCAGATAGATGGACACATCGGCAATCAGCTGCCGGAGTCCGTAATTTTTATTAATATGTTCTGCTGTGAGTAGCATGATCTTCTCCTGTAAATAATATATATAAAATGTATTTTACCACCCCGGAGGCCGTATATGCAAACCTGGATTACAGACTTGATCAACAGCTACGGATATTTTGCAATCGTGGCGCTGATTGCCATAGAAAATATTTTCCCGCCCATCCCTTCAGAGGTGATTCTTACCTTTGGCGGTTTTCTCACGACCTACACCTATCTGACGCCCGGATTGGTGATTTTGTGGAGCACGGCGGGCTCTGTGATCGGAGCCATTGTCCTGTACTTTCTCGGCAGACTGCTTCCGCCGGAACGCTGGGGCAAGCTGCTGCGCTTCAAGCCCGAGGAGATTGCCGGCGCTCAGGACTGGTTTCTGCGGAGAGGGCAGGCCAGCGTGCTTCTGTGCCGCTGCGTGCCCATTATGCGCAGCCTCATCTCTGTCCCCGCGGGAATGACCCGCATGAATATGGTAAAATTCCTCCTTCTGACGACGGTAGGCTCCGCCATCTGGAATACCTTGCTGGTACTTCTGGGGGCAGGGGCGGGCAGCTCCTGGACGCTGATCGTCGAGTATTTAGGCGTATACAGCTGGATCGTGGCAGCGGTCCTGTCCCTGGGAATAGCGATCCTTATGATCCTGCTATGCAAAAAGAAGCTGAAAAGGCAGAGCCGGCATTGAGCCGGCCGCCTTCCGGAGCTTTCTTGCGTTACTAACAAAATTGCGAAGTTACTAACGTTTTTTTGAAAAAAGTGTTAGTAACTTCGCGATTTTGTTAGTAACTGATTGCAATCAAGGCCTTGCTGCGGCTCGATGTGCAGCATTTCGCCGGAAATCAATGTTGTGCTGCCCTGATCGAAAGGTTGGATATTCGGCAATGATTGAAACTATAAAGAAAAGGATATGCTGTCGAATCCACAACATATCCTTTCTTGAATCTTATCCTTTATTAAGCTTCCTCGAACATATCCTTGCCGAGTCCGCATACGGGACATACCCAATCCTCAGGGAGATCCTCCCAGGGAGTTCCGGGGGCAATGCCGTTCTCGGGATCGCCTTTCTCCGGATCATATTCATAGCCGCAGGGGCATGCATACTTCATAATAACATCTCCTTAAATCTTATTGATCAGCCGAAATATCTCTTCAGAAGTCCCTCGAAGCCGCAGCCGTGACGGGCCTCATCCTTAGCCATTTCATGTACCGTGTCATGGATCGCGTCCAGATTCAGAGCCTTGGCCTTCTTAGCCAGCTCCAGCTTGCCTGCTGTAGCGCCGTTCTCAGCAGCAACTCTCAACTCCAGATTCTTCTTTGTGGAAGGAGTTACTACCTCGCCCAACAGCTCTGCAAACTTTGCAGCGTGCTCAGCCTCTTCAAAAGCAGCCTGCTGGTAAAATGCACCGATTTCAGGATAGCCTTCTCTGATTGCCTGACGGGACATTGCCAGATACATACCGACTTCAGAGCACTCACCCTCGAAATTAGCACGGAGTCCTTCGATGATCTCAGGATCAACACCCTGTGCTACGCCGATCTTGTGCTCGTCGGCCCAAACCATAGCGCCCTCTTCCTGAATTGTGAACTTCTCGCCGGGGCACTTGCAAAGAGGACAGAACTCAGGAGCACTGTCACCTACATGAACATAACCGCAAATAGGACAAATATACTTTTTCATAACTACATACCTCCAAATTATAATTTAATATTTTTATTTATCTCATCTGCACATTGGCAGCAAAGACCTCTTACATTGATCGTGCAGCTGTCAGGCCGGATGCCGGACTTTTGAAAAACTGCATTCTCCATATCCCTCATATCAAAATCAAAATCTACGATCTTACCGCAGTGGACACAGCAGGCGTGTTGATGGGGCTTCAGTGTTCCGTCATATCTGTCGGGCCCGTCCGCCATGGATAATTTAATAATTTCTCCGGCTTCCGCTAACTGATTCAGGTTCCTGTACACAGTACCCAGGCTGATTTCCGGGTTGCTTTTGCGTACAATATGGTAAATCTCTTCTGCAGTAGGATGAATTTTATTATGCATGACCGCTTCATTTATAATTTCTCTTTTTTGAGAGGATCTCATAAACACCACCTTCCCGATAATGATAATGATTACTGTTTACGCATATAAGTATACCAAAAAAATTGCAGTTTTCAACCGCTTTTTTTTGTCATATACTTATTCTGTAGCAAACCTTGGAGGTACATATGAAGCGTTTTAAGAAGAGCATTGCAGCATTGATGATATCCGTACTTTTTATATTTTCCCTGACGACAGTTTCCTATGCCTGGGACTACGGCGGAGATACGGATTGGGGCGGAGACAGCGGCTGGGATGCAGGAGACAGCGACTGGGATGCAGGGGACAGCGACTGGGGAGACGGCGGTTCCGTCGGCGGTCTTTCGATAGGCGGCGTTATTGTAGCCGTTGCTGTCGTCGTTATTATTGTGGTAATCAAAAGCAAGCAGGGCGGCACCGGAACGCAGAGCCTTTCGCCCATGCAAATGTCCGATACCTCCAATGTCAATCTGCACAATCTGGCCCTGCTGAAGGAGAAGGACCCCAATTTCAGCGAAGCGGCCATGCTGAGCAAGGTAGAGCACCTGTTTGTTTCCTCTCAGGTTGCCTATGCCAATCAGGACTATGAGCCGATGCGTCCGTTTTTCAGCAATGCGCTTTTTGAGCAGCATGTGAAACAGATCAATGAAAAAAAGGCGCGAGGCGAGCGAAACGTGGTTTCCGAGATGGCAGTGCTCAGCTCCAAGCTTGAGAACTTCTCCGAAGACGGTCATAACGAGTATCTGGATGTGTGGCTCAGGGTAAAATACAAGAGCTATATCGGCAGGATAGATAACCCTGATACCGTGGTTTCCGGCTCTAAGAACAGAACATTTTACCTTGATTTCAGGTGGCAGTTTACCCGAAGTGCGGGTGGACAGACCGATGCCGCTTCCGATGCGGTCAAGACCGGAAACTGCCCCAACTGCGGTGCCCCGATTAACCTGAATCAGTCGGGAAAGTGCGAATATTGCGGTTCTGTAATTTCTACAACGGAATATGATTGGGTATTGAGTAAGATAGACGCTTTGCAGCAGAGAAGTACAGGTTCATGAGTAAGAAAAAGAGCAACAGCCCTATGCGCGGCGCGGCCCTTGTGCTGGCAGCATTTGCATTTATTATCATAATTATATATGTATTTTTTATCATGAAGGACCCTGATCTGCACAGCGGCGATACAGGAGGAACTTCTGAAATGACAAGCTTTACACCCGGGGTCGGTACGCCTGTTCCCGATACACAGGAGCCGGAGCCCCTGTCGGCTACGCCCATGCCGGGACTGAGCCGTCAGGTATCGGCGCTTTCTGTGGCGGAAACCGGAGATGTTATCTTTGTGGCTGCTGCAACGGGCGAAGGTGCCAAGTGCGATTTTTACGCTTTTCAAAAGGATGGAGGAAGGTGGACGGTAGCTCTGGAGACCACCGGCTTTATCGGCAGAGAGGGTGTCAGCTACGGGGAACGGCAGGAAGGGGATTATACCACTCCCGGCGGTGTGTTCTCCATGGGAGAGTGCTTCGGCATTTTACCCGCTCCCGGTAAAATGACATTGGATTACACCAAGGTTGACAGTGATTGCTACTGGGACGGGGACAACAGCTCTGAGACCTATAATCAGATGGTACGGAAATCACAGATGCCTGAGGACTGGGATGACGGGGCATCCGAGCATCTGACAGACTATATTGAGCAGTACAAATACTGTATGAATATCGGGTTTAACACCGATCCGGCAGTACCCGGCAGAGGATTTGCCATATTCCTGCACTGTACCAAGGAAGGCATGGAGCAGACGGCAGGCTGTGTAGCGATTCCTCCGAAGGATATGGTCAGGTGTCTGGAAATGGCTACGGAGAATACCTATATCGTAATCCTGCAGGATATCGGCGATCTGGAAAATATTGAGAAATAATGTTCGATAAAAAGCATTGACAGATACGAACAAATGAGCTATAATTGTTCGCATAGGAGGTGCTTTTTTTGAATGCAGAGCTTTTTGATAAATTGAGCATATTGGGCGAAGCGGCGAAATTTGATGTTTCCTGTGCCTCCTCCGGGGTGGACCGACAGGGGAGCAGGACTGCCGGAACGGTGGGGAACAGTATCGGTGCCGGAATTTGCCACTCCTTTACGGGAGACGGTCGCTGTGTATCCCTGCTGAAGGTATTGCTCAGCAATGACTGTATATACGACTGTAAGTATTGTATCAACAGGAGGAGTGCTGACAGGCCCCGTGCTACCTTTCAGGCCAGGGAACTGGCGGAACTTGCCATTGAATTTTACCGAAGAAATTATATCGAAGGCCTGTTTCTGAGTTCTGCTGTGGTGGGCAGTCCCGATGCTACGATGGAGGCCATGTGCGAAGTCATACGGATACTGCGTCAGGAAATGGGATTTTTCGGTTATATTCATGTGAAAACCATTCCCGGTGCCTCTCCTGAGCTGGTAGAGCTTGCAGGCAGACTTTCTGACCGAATGAGCGTGAATATAGAGTTTCCCAGTGAAGCCGGCCTGAAGAAATTTGCGCCGCAGAAAAAGAAACAGAATATTTTCGGCGCTATGCGATATATTGAGGGCCGCATTGAAGAAGACCGGGAGACCTGCCGATACCGTCGCAGAATAGGAGGCGGTACTGAGACTCCGGGGCAAGCGCTCATGAATACGGGCGGCAATTCCCTTGTAAGACAGGGGACAATGGCCTACATGCCGGAAAGCTTCGGCCGTAAGGATATAAAGGCCAGGTCCTTTACACCGGGAGGACAGAGCACCCAGATGATCATAGGAGCTACGGAAGATACCGACAGGACGATTATCAGACTGACGGAGGCCATGTACAAAAAAATGTCTTTGAAGCGGGTGTACTATTCTGCTTATATACCTGTTAACAAGGATCCTCTGCTGCCGGAGAGCCCGCCGCCGCTTTTGCGGGAGCACAGGCTGTACCAGGCAGATTGGCTTTTGCGTTTCTATGGGTTTACAGCGGATGAAATTTTAGACGACAAAAATCCGAACCTGGATTTGGAATACGACCCGAAATGTACCTGGGCACTGCGGCATATGGAGCTTTTTCCGGTTGAAATCAACAAAGCAGACCGGGAAATGCTGCTTCGTGTACCGGGGATCGGCGTCCGGTCTGTATATAAGATCATGGCTGCCAGACGGAACGGAGCTCTGGATTTTGAGAATCTGAAGAAATTGGGGATCGTGCTGAAGCGTGCCAGATTTTTTATAACCTGTAAAGGAAAGCATATGGGTCCTTTAGATGCCGATGTGAAATTTATCAAGGCGAACCTCAGCTATGACAGCAGAAGTGTACCTTTGGCTTCGGGGTATATACAGCTGTCCATGCTTGACAGCAATCAAAATTTACTCACGGGAGATACGGAAAATGGACTTATCAGGTGTACGGGCAGTTTATCTCTATGACGGAAGATTTGAAGGACTTTTGTCTGCGATTTTTGAGGCCTGGCATACTCCTATGGAATCCTTTGCAAATATTAAGGCGGAGCAGAATGACACGCCCTCCTTTCACGATAAAAATATACAGGTAGAGACAGATCCGGATAAGACGGTCAGAGTTCGGCAGTGGATCAGAGAGAAACTTCCGCAGGGTACCGAAGAACGCATCTATGAATATTTTTTGTCCGAGGATCCGGACAGAGAGCGGAGGATCTATTTCTATCTCAGAGCCTGTAACCGACTGGGGAAATGGGTGGATTCGTACTTGACCGATCCTGCCGTGGCGGATTTTCTGAAGGCTGAAAAACGGTTCCGAAATGAACTCCACAGAATGTGCGGCTTTACCAGATTTAAGCTTTTGGAGGAAAATGTGCTTTTTTCGGAAATCGTCACAGATTACAATCAGCTGGCAGGGTTGGGGAGTTTCTTTCTGGACAGAATGCCGGGACAGCGGTTTATTATCTATGACAGCAGGAGGAATAAGGCGGTACTGTCCAACGGCACGAGGCTTGCACTGTTCGACCGTTTCCGGGTGGATTCTCTCAAAGAGAAAACTTCCGGAGACCATTTTAAGAAGCTCTGGAAGGAATATTTGCAGGCGCTTACCATTGAGGAGAGGAGAAATTACAAATTACAGAGACAAACGCTGCCCATGAAATACAGAAAGTGTATGACGGAATTTCAGTAACCCTTTATATGAAAAATCCATAATATGTACTGTAAATATTAAAAACGACTATGGAGGTATTTCCAATGGGTTGCTTTAATTTCGACTGTGATTGGGTAATGTGGGTTATACTCATTCTCGCCATTCTGGCCATCCTCAGCAATTGTGATTGTGATTGCGATTGCGGACGCGGTTGCAACAACAATGGCTGTGGCTGCTGATTGTCAGTAAATGCCGAAAAAGCTCCTGTCAGGCGTCTTGCCCCTCAGGGGCTTTTTTGATATAATTAATAACTAAATAGAATTGTAATGCAAAGGAGAATTCAAATAGGAATGGAAGATCGTTGGGAAGTTAAGAAAAATGAAATCATTTGGAAGGTGAAGACAGGCGCCCACGAAGACAATATGGAAATGTGCGGCAGAAAGCTGGCAGTGGTCGTATACTACGGAGTTGATGCCGACGGAGCCCTGTGCCTTAAGAAGAGGATATTCTATCCCACGCTCAGAACCATACCGAATCATACGCATGCAACTCTGGGTCATGAATACGGACAGGACGAGTTCCTGAAATTTGCCATTATGGGTGAGGACATCAAAGAGCTGCCTTACGAAGTCAGAATTTCGGGGATGATTACAATATTTTCCAGAGATGCAGGCAGGAAGCTGAAGATTACCAGAAGGATTTACCCTTCCGTGGACCAGATGGCTTACATAGAACACACCACCGTAGAGAATATCTCCAATGAAACACAAATTCTGTCTACGAATAATTTTGCACAGACGCACTATGAGCGGGGCACAAAGGGCGTGTATGTCCTGGAGGTGGAATCCAAGGGAGACCAGACCGTTACTTTGCAGAGAGGGCAGACCGCTGTATACGATACGGTTTATACCGGCAGAAAGCTGCTGGATGAGAAGCCGGATATCAACGGCATTATGGAATTGGAGAAGAGAAGGGAATTTGTAAACGATATTTTTAACAAGAGCCTTGTCCTTGAAACAGAGGATCCGCTTCTTGCCTGTGAATTCAACTTCTCGAAACTGCGCATTACAGAGAGTATTGTGGATACAGCCGGGGGACCTATGCACGCTCCCGGTGGACAGGCCTATTATGCAGCGATTTGGGCGAATGATGAGGCGGAATATGCAGCGCCTTACTTTGGCTTTGCAGGCAACAGCTATGCGGATGAGGCTACCGTCAATGTCATGAACCTTTACAGACCGTTTATGCATCCGGAGCTGTATCACATTCCCGCTTCGATCATATCTGAAGGAGTGGATATCTGGGAAGCTCCGGGAGATTTAGGGGACGCTTCCATGTATCTGTACGGTATGACAAGATACTTACTCCAGAAGGGGGATAAAAAGCTTGCGGAAAAATATTTCGATACCATTGACTGGTGTGTACGCTTTGCAGCTACCAAGGAAAACGAACACCATGTCATCGAGTCGGACGCAGACGAACTTGAGAACAGACTTCCTTCGGGAAATGCAAATCTGCTCAATACCAGTCTTACATACGGGGGTCTGGTAGGCGCTTATTACATGGCAAGAGATTTGGGCTATGAAGAAAAAGCGAAAGAATACAGTGATTTTGCCGCCAGGATCCGAGGAGGCATTGAGGATTTCTTTGGCAGTGATATTGAGGGCTATCACACTTATAGGTACTATGAAGGCTGTGATATATTGCGGGCATATATGTGTGCACCGCTTACCGTAGGCATCTATGAGAGGAAGGACGGTACTGCCAATGCGCTCTTAGACAGACTTTGGACAGAGAATGGACTGCTGTCCGCAGAGGGCGATGAAATGTTCTGGGACAGATCCACCCTCTATGCTTTAAGGGGAATCTTCAGCGCGGGTCTTTGTGACAGAGCGTATAAACATTTGAATGAATACAACCATCAGAGACTTTTGGGAGACCATGTGCCTTATCCGATTGAAGCGTGGCCGGAAGGTAATCAGAGACATCTGTCCGCAGAGGGCGGTCTCTATGCGAGAATTATTATAGAAGGTATGCTGGGAATCAATCCGACAGGCTTCAACAGTTTTACCGTGGCTCCCTCCGTGCCGGCACGCCTGGGCAGAATAGCCCTTCGCCGTATTAAGGCCTTCGGCGGATGCTTTGATGTGGAAGTTTCCCGCGCAGGTAAGAAGTACGAGGTTTGTGTTACGAATGCAGACGGCGCCTCGCAGCTGTTTATTGTGCCTGTTGACGGCAGTGTGGAAGTGAAGCTTTAAGCTTCCGTGATTTAGAAGGAGGCTTTCTCTTTGAAAAAACTTTGGAATATCCAAAATAAGGTGCTTCGTCTGGTACTGCTTGCCATGTTTACTGCTGCCATTGCCGTGGCAACAGCCTATGTTTCGTTTCCTACAGGTCTGGGCGGTTATATTCACTTAGGCGACGGTATCATATTTATGGGCGCTATGCTTCTGGGCCCGGCCGGAACAATTGCGGCGGGTGTGGGTTCTGCGCTGGCTGACATTCTCTGCGGCTATACCGTGTTCGCCCCTGCTACCTTTGTAGTGAAAGCGGCGATGGGCGCGATCGTGGGAATTTTCTACAGGCGCAAGGGCGGGATATTCTCCTATGTTATTAATATTGTACTGTTTCTTGTAGCGGAAATGGTTATGATCGTGGGATATTTTGGCTACGAGTGTATTATTTGGGATTTCCAGGCTGCTCTGGCAGAGGTTCCTGCCAACGGGATCCAGGCCTGTGCGGGTATTATTATCGGCGCGGTTTCCGTGCCGCTGGTGAAGAAAATAAAGCTATAGACAGGGGCTCCTGTGTTATTTGCTTTCAGGACGGCAGGCGGATACAGGAGAAGTGACTGAACTTTACAGCGACAGGGATATTCCGTCAGCGGGTTGACACCCGGATATCAAAGTGATTTTACAATTCAATGTAATTACAAAAATATCCTGAAGAATTCACTTATACGCCGAAAGCGGCGAAAATATTAAATTATAAGGAACTTTGCTATCGCGGATACAATGTTGATGTTGAAGTGCGTGAGAAGCATGGGCTAAAAAATGCTTACCAATATATTGACAAATTGTACAAGGCATTGTATAATAAGACCCGTAAAAGGGAGTAGATACACCGATGAGGTGTTCCGAATTTTGTCAACACGGCTTTTAGCCCGGAGTTCGGATGTCTGAGAAAATCATGATTTCGAGACTTTTACGGCGTAGCCGTAGAAGTCTTTTTTTTAGCTAAAAAAGACATGCTCCTTTACAAAAAATTTTTGGAGGTCAAGATGATGGATGAAATTTCAATTTATGCGATCGTTGGTGCTGTCGCCGCTGTAGTTGCCATATTGCTGCTTGCTATGGGTTATCTGAAGGCACCTCCTGATACTGCGTATATCATTTCGGGGCTTGGCAAGAAACGGATACTGATCGGTAGAGCCGGTTGGCGGATTCCTTTCTTTGAAAGAGTAGATAAATTGTCGCTTAAGGTCATGCAGGTTGACGTGAAGACGTCCGAGGCAGTTCCTACCAACGAGTTTATCAATGTGACGGTGGACGGTGTTGCCAATATCAAGGTCTCGTCCAATCCTGAGCTCCTGAAGCGTGCTGCCGAAGCACTTCTGGGAATGAGTCAGGAGGAACTGATCCGTCTGGTTACCCAGGTGCTGGAGGGTAATATGCGTGAAATTGTCGGTTCTGTAGGCTTGAAAGAGATGGTACAGGACAGACAGGGCGTTGCGAAAAAGATTACCGAGAACGTTGTGCCGGATATGGAGAAACTGGGCATTGAAGTGGTAAACTTCAATATTCAGAACTTCAAGGACGGCGCCGGAACCATTGAAAATATGGGTATCGACAATGTGGAACAGATCCGCAAGAATGCGCAGATCGCAAAGGCGAATGCCCAGAGAGACATTGCGATCGCAACTGCCAACGCACAGGAGGAGGCTAACGCCATTAAGGTAGAGGCCGACAAGAAGATTGCCGAGCAAAATGCTGCTTTAGCAGTACAGCAGGCGGAGATGCAGGTGAAAGCGGATACCAAAAAGGCGGAAGCGGATGCGGCCTATTCCATACAGCAGGAGAGTCAGCGTAAGACCATTGAAATCACCAAGGCAAATGCGGATATTGCCCGCCGTGAGAAGGAAGCGGAGCTTGCTGAGAAGGAAATCGCCTTACGGGAGCGCAAGCTGGATGCGGAAATACGCAAACAGGCCGACGCTATGAAGTATCAGGCTGAGAAGCAGGCGGAAGCAGATCTCATCCGCCGTCAGAAGGATGCTGAGGCCAAAATGTACGAGGCCGTGAAAGATGCTGAGGCAAAGAAAGCGGAAGCGGAAGCCCTGCGCTATGCCATGGAGCAGGAGGCTGAGGGTATCAGAGCGAAGGGTCTTGCTGAGGCGGAAGCCATCGAAAAGAAGGCCGAAGCCCAGAAGAAGATGGGAGAAGCATCTGTTATTGAGATGTATCTCAATGCCCTTCCCGATGTGGTCAAGAATGCGGCTGCACCCCTTGCACAGACCGATAAGATCGTTATGTACGGTGACGGGAATGCTACAAAAGTGGTGAAAGATGTTATGTCAAGCGCCAGCCAGATCATTGACGGCATGAAGGAGTCCACAGGCATCGATCTGAATGCACTGCTGTCCGGTATCATGGGCGGAAGAGTCGCAAGAAGTGTTTCCGAGCCTGCGGCAGTCGAAGGTACTGCAGACGAAGCGTAATATAAATACATAAGAGCAGATGAAACACAGCGGTGTAAATCACTTGATTTACACCGCTGCATTTATTTTACCTGTCAAAACACGGCGACTCAGACCGGAGCCGGAGGCGGCGTGACCGTATCTCCCTGCTGCTTCTGATCGTGTTCGCCGGAAGAAGACCCCAGATAGCATTTCCTCAGGTGCTCAATATATCCCGGCATAGAAAAGGCATAGCTTACCAGCTGTCCCTGACAGCCTCTGTCCGGCATCATCTCGCACATTTTACGCAAATAGCGCTCCGCGTGCTCCGTGGCTTCCTTCAGAGCGGCCTCTGCAAAATCAGGCTCCTGACTGTCTCTAAGCTGATTCATAGCGTCTATCATATCCAGATGATGAACAGAAGCTTCATAGCGATTGATCAGGAACCGTATCAAATCGATTCCCTCACGGCTTGTTATATCCGGCAGCAGATCCTTTAACCGGCATATGATCTCGTTCATACCTTCCCGGGCTTTTTGGGTATTCTCTGCTGTCCAGCCCTTGATCCAATTGATTCCGAAATGATTGGTCCAGCAGGGCAGAAAGCAGAAGCCGATGTTGAACAGATGATTGCGGCAGAAAATATCCAGCTCCCCGGCCTTGTACATGATTTCCGCAAAGGCCTTGCCGGATGGGACCCCAAGCCTTTCGCTGTAAGAAGCATACCAGCCCTTTACATCCACAGGAGTTTCCGTACAGGCTGCGGTGTAGGCAAGGGCAACCCTGTTTTCCTCCGTGCGCCAGTGGTTAAAATACAAAGCGTGTACAGAGGCTGCGCCGGTGTATTCCTGTATCCAGCGGCACATCCTTCCGATGGCATTGGCTGCGTTTTGGGAGATGTACATGTTGCCGTCGAATTCCACCCAGGAGTGGAGCACTGTCTTCTGAAAATCCGCCGGCGTAAAATCCATGCTCCGGACGACTGCTGTTACAGCTTCCGCGCCGTGTGCAGGCAGATACGTTTGTATCATGTCTTCGGGCAGCACCTTATCCATAATGCGTTTGACAATGTAGAGGGTCTCGGGACAGAGAACATAGAGACCGATCCTCACGGGTACCTTTTTTATATAGGGCAGATGCTCCATCGCTCTCTTCAGAGAATCCAGTGTCGCATAAATTGCAGGGGAGTGCTCCGACCGGCTTTCGTCAAGGCCGGGCAGATTTCCGTTTTCATCCAGTATTTTACCGCCGAAAAGCTCTATGGCGTGGGCTTTGATCTCTGCGGCTTCCGTGTGAGGAGTCTCTGCTTCGCCTCCGCCTTCCGGCGTAATGAGCTCCAAGGTATCAATGAGCGGATAATATTGCAGTGCTTCTTCGGTTACCGATACCTGCCCGGCTGGCTCTATGGACAGAGTGACATGAAGGCCGCACTCTTTTGCTGTTTTCATCAGTTCGTTCAGCCAGTAGACAGCATATGCACCCACCGCTTCTTCTTGGCCGTAAAGGGCTTCACATTCCGGAATCATATAGTAAGTTCGGTTGTGTACAGCCTTTCGTATGTAATCCTGCCGGGGCACTTGGTGGATCCGTCCGTAGAAAAAATGACCGGGCCGGTTGTGCCACATGCCGTCGTAGCTGTGGAAGGTAATGGCGTTCATACGCATTCTTGCCAGAGAGCGGATGTATTCTTTGGCATCCTCCAGATGATAGGAGGAGATGTCCATAGGAAAATTAATATGTTGGCGGATCCCTCTTAAGCGTGCAAAAGGACGCACGGTTTTTCTGCCGGACAGCCCGGTGAAATCCGGCTCTTTCGGATAGCGCGTCTTGGTATCGAATACGATTCCTACCGTATCCAGAGCCAGATATACGGCCAGCAATACTTCGTTTTCCCTGGGCCCTGTCAGCAATATATCACCGCTGCTACCGTCGAAGCCATAGGAGTATTCCTCCATGGCCGGGTCCGTCTGCAGAATAAAGGTACTCCCGGGGAGTCTGCCGCACATTGTCTCCAGGTGTTTCTTAAGCTCAGCCTCCGCGTACGCGCCGATTTCCCCATTGGTTCTGTTTATGATTTTCATGGTAAAATGTCCTTTTTTTTGAGTATCTTATCACAAATGCCCCCGGTGGGCAAGACGGAGGGAGGTGTGGTATAATAAGCGCAGAAAGTCTTGCCGGTGGCAAGCCTTTGGACGTTGTCCTCCGTGCTCCTGCACGGCTGCGCAATTGACGGCTTCGCAAAATGCCCTTGCGATCAAGCATTTCTGCTCATGGTATAATAAGCGCAGAAAGTCTTGCTGATGGCAAGCCTTTGGACGTTGTCCTCCGTGCTCCTGCACGGCTGCGCAATTGACGGCTTCGCAAAATGCCCTTGCAAGCAAGCATTTCTGCTCATGGTATAATAAGCGCAGAAAGTCTTGCCGGTGGCAAGCCATTTTGCTCATGGTATAATATACAAAATGAAATTTTTGAAAAGACGAGGTAACTTCCCCTATGGCGATGGGAAAAATAAAAGGTGAAATCAATTCGGTGAAGCAAACGACCCTTGAATATATGGAGGGCTTTCTGGACGCTGTGTGGGAACCGGGCAGTTTTCTGCCGGGAGAGGTTCTGGATATGATGGAGGCGGTGACCCTGGAAACCGGCCGGGAAGTGGCCGTGACGCTGGATCGGAGAAACAGGATGCTTTCCATCAGTATCGGGGACGACCGATCGGTCAGCCTGGAGGAAAACGATTTGCGAAGAGGGGAG
This sequence comes from uncultured Oscillospiraceae bacterium, assembly GCA_965143695.1. GTDB lineage: Bacteria > Bacillota > Clostridia > UBA1212 > SIG427 > CABQMV01. The sequence continues at coordinate 2,295 of CBCSVZ010000001.1, read as the reverse complement.
AAGCGGCTGTGCGGAGCAAGACTGTTGCATACCCATCCCAACGGGAGCATTTTACCCTCAGAGGTAGATATCAACTCCTTGAAGGCAAACCGCTATGACGCCATGGTGGTGATCGCCGTAACCCAGCGGGAAACCTTTCGGGGAATTAACGGGGCCAGTGCGACCCTTTTACAGCGAGATGAAAGCGGCGAACTGACCCTTCACGAGACCGTGGGCCCGGAGCCCCGGAGGAACTTTAAGAATTTTGACAGCCTCTTCGACCGGATCCGGGATATTGACAGAGAGATACAGGTAACGGACAAGCTGCAGGAGGAGGCGGAGAAGGTCATCCTGGTGGGCGTGCTGGATATCCGAAAGGATTACGGTCCTGCGCCTCTGGCCGAGCTTGCGGAGCTGGCGCGATCTGCCGGCGCACAGGTGGTAGGGGAGTTCACCCAGCGAAGAGACGCACCGGACAGCAAATATTATATCGGTGGGGGACTGGCAAAGGATTTAAGCCTGCAGCGACAGGCCTTAGGCGCCTCTACCATTTTATTTGACGATGAGCTGTCGCCGTCCCAAATACGGAATCTGGAAAACATTACCGGAGCCCGGGTCATTGACCGCACCGCGCTGATACTGGACATTTTTGCCGCCAGGGCCAAGTCCACGGAAGGTCGGCTGCAGGTAGAGCTTGCCCAGCAAAAGTACAGGCTTCCCCGGCTGACAGGCCGCGGCATTGAGCTTTCGAGACTGGGCGGCGGCATCGGTACCAGAGGCCCCGGTGAAAGCAAGCTGACCACAGACAAGCGGCATATTTCCCGCAGAATCCACTATCTGGAGACAGCGCTGAAGGAGGTATCCGCCAGAAGAGAGCTGATGCGGAAGGAACGTACCAGAAAGGAAGTCCCCACCGTAGCTCTGGTGGGCTATACCAATGTGGGAAAATCCACGCTGCTCAATGTCCTCTGTCAGTCAGATATTTACGCGGAGGATAAGCTCTTCGCCACTCTGGATCCTTCTGTGCGTAAAATGGTCACGGAGGAAAAGCGGGACTATCTGATGATCGACACGGTGGGCTTTATCAATAAATTGCCCCACGATGTTGTGGAGGCCTTTAAGTCCACTCTGGAAGAAGCTCTTTACGCGGACCTGCTTCTGGTTGTAGTATCCGCGGATGACCCGGATCCCGACGGCCGGCTGTCCATTGTAGAGGATATTTTAAATCAGATCGGAGCGGGAGAGAAGCCCCGGTATCTGGTCATCAACAAAATGGACAGGGCGACTGAGGGCTTCGACTTCTACCCGGCAGGGGCGTACGGCAAGATCTTTTCTGTATCGGCCCGTACGGGACAGGGGCTTTCGAAACTGAAAGCGGGAATCATCAGATATTTTACCCGTACCGAGAGGAACTTCGATATTCTGGTCCCTTACGCCGACGGTAAAATGCAGGCTTTTGTTCACGAGAAGTGTCAGGTGACCGGAGAGGAATATCTGGAGACAGGTGTGCATTTTACCGGGAGAATACCGCAGGAGCTGTATTACAGACTGGAGGGATACCGGATTTGACAGGAGATTATATTACGCTGAAGGGCCGGGGGCAGGATGAATTTACGGAGAAAAAATCCCGTTTTATCGGGTACGCCGCACCGGCAGCTTCGGAAGAAGAGGCTGTGGCCTTTATTAACGAGATTCGGGCAAAGCACAGAGACGCCCGCCACAATGTATATGCCTATATTGTCAATCAGAACGGTGTGGTGAATCAGCGGTATTCCGATGACGGAGAGCCTCAGGGCACAGGGGGGATGCCGGTGCTGGATGTGATACAGAAGCGGGGACTTGTGAATTGCTGTGTGGTGGTTACGCGGTATTTCGGCGGCGTGCTGCTGGGTGCTTCCGGACTGGTTCGCGCCTATAGCCATGGGGCATCTATTGCCGTGGACGCTGCGGGAATCCTTCCGGTGGTAAAATGTACCTCTGTTAAAATAGAGCTCCCTTACAGTCTGTATGACAAGGTGGCCAAGTATATGGAGGAGGCGGACTTTGTACAGGAATCCGCCGATTTTGCGGAAAACGTAGTGCTTGTATACAGTATTCCGGACAGACAGGTGGAGGACGCCCTTGAGAAGCTTACGGATATGACCAACGGACGGGCGCAAATTCGTATAGATAGCTGTTTCAACGTGTCTTAAAGACCTGCAGCCACCTGTGCGCAGCAAAGCAATTATTTTCGGCAGAGTGATGCGCGCCGAAGCAGCAAAGTGTACAAATTAAAGTGTTTGCTGCGCGCAGGTGGGCGCGCAGAGCCAAATACGG